>NZ_JBHIRW010000161.1:0-1596 GCF_042197445.1 Bartonella sp. AA1HLJMS
ATAAAGAACATGAAACAATTAAATATTCTTCACACAACAGCTCGTAATAAAATTGCTGCATTTTCTGCAGCTTTAACTGTATTTTTTATGACCGCTCCTGTATACGCCCAAGCAGCGGGTTTAGACCCTGCAAAAAAAGCTTTAGGACTGCTTCAAACAGATTTAAAAACGATTATCCCTATCGCTGCTGCCGTAATACTTTTGTGCTTAGCAATTGGTTATGCAGGGCGCTATATCGGAAAAGACACATTTGTACGGTGGGCAATCGGTGTCGTTATCGCTGGTTCAGCAACTGAACTTGCTAGTTTATTATTTAAACCCAACTAATAAATCTTTTGAAACATGAAATGCTTCTTTCATGAAAAAAGAATTTTAGACTTTAATACTTTTATTCCACATCAATTCAATGAAATTATCCCTTATTTCATGGAAAAACTACTTGCGCCAAATACAATTTGATAAGGTTGAACAATATGAAAAAATTAATCAATTTTCAATTGAATGATAATAATAAAATTACCGCAACCTCTGCAGTTTTAACTGTATTTTTTATGAACAATCCCGTATGGGCTCAAGCAGCAAAAGGTTTGAAAAACGCAGATACAGCTTTAAACGCGCTCCAAAAAGACTTGAAAGAAATTATTCCTATTGCTGCAGCCGTGATACTTCTGTGCTTAGCGATTGCTTATGCAGGGCGCTATATCGGAAGAGATACATTCGTACGATGGGCAATTGGTGTCGTTATTGCTGGTTCAGCAACTGAACTTGCTAATTTGTTATTTAAAAACCCCTGATAAATCTTATTAAACACTAAGTGTATCTATTATAAAAAAACTTAGATTTCTGTATTTTTATTTAGTGAAATAACAAACTATATCAAAAAAAGAGATTATTTATACCAACTGTAATCTAAATTGGAATAAGCAATATGAAACAATTAAAAACTCTTCAAACAATAATTTGGAATAAAGCTACTAAAACCTCTGCAGCTTTAACTGTATTTTTTATGGCCAATCCTGTTTTAGCCCAAGCAGTAGTTCTACAACCTGCAAATAACGCTTTAACTGCACTCCAAACAGACTTAAAAACGATTATCCCCATTGCTGCTGCCGTGATACTTTTGTGCTTAGCAATTGGTTATGCAGGGCGCTACATCGGAAAAGATACATTCGTACGGTGGGCAATTGGTGTCGTTATCGCGGGTTCAGCAGCTGAACTTGCAAATATGTTATTCAAAAGCGCGTAATAAAAATGACTATTAAAGTCATGCTGTATAAAATATCTTTTTATCCTAAAGAGAAATCTAAATTGAGATAAACAATATGAAAAAATCAAAAGTTCTTCAAACAATAATTCGGAATAAAGCTACTAAAACCTCTGCAGCTTTAACTGTATTTTTTATGGCCAATCCTGTGTATGCTCAACAATTAACAACTGCAAAAGGTGCTTTAGAAAAACTCCGTGATGACTTAAAGTTGCTTATCCCTATTGCTGCTGCCGTGATACTTTTGTGCTTAGCAATTGCTTATGAGATCGGCTACATCGCAAAAGAGACATTCGTATGAATCGCGGTGGGTGTTGTTATATCTAGTTCAG
>NZ_JBHIRW010000162.1:0-1596 GCF_042197445.1 Bartonella sp. AA1HLJMS
AGCGATAATTCCAGTGCCAAGTAGCAATGTTGTTATGAGAACTTTATTCATTATTTATTGTCCTGTTGTTGTTTAGCGTGCTCTTTTGCTTCTCGTTCGGCTTTAGCCCGTTGTTTTGCTTCAAATTCAGCTTCCCATTTTTCTTGTCTAGCTTTTTGTTCAGCCCAAAGTTCATCCATACTTTTTTTCCGTTCCTCTGCTGCTTTACGACTTCTTTCTTCAGCTTGTGCTTTATATTCTTTTTCAAGTTCTAAAAATGCTAACCGCATGTTTTCACAGTTTTTTGAAGTCCCTGCAAATCCACATCTAGCATCCCACTCTAAGCGTAAATTTTTATCTTTTTTAAATTCTGCGACGCTATAGGTTTTTTCACACCCAGCTGTGATGAGCCCAGTGCAAAGTAGCAATGTTGTTATGAGAACTTTATTCATTATTTATTGTCCTGTTGTTTAGCTTTAGCGCGCTCTTCTGCTTCTCTTTCCGCTTGTTCTTTTGCTTTTTCTTCAGCTTTCCATTTTTCTAGTTCAGCTTCTTTTTTTGCTATTTCAGCTTGCCTTGCTTGATGCTCAGCTTCTATTTCGGCTCGAAATCTTTCCATTGCTTTACGATCTTCTTCTTCGCGTTCACGCGCTCTTTCTTCAGCTTTTGCTTCATATTCCTTTTCAAGTTCAAGTTGTGCTAATCTTAAGTTTTCACAATTTTTTGCAGTTCCTGCGAATCCACATTTAGCATTCCACTCTTCCATCAATTTTTTATCTTTTTTAAATTCTGCGACGCTATAAGTTTTTTCACAGCCAGCTGTGATGAGCCCTGTGCAAAGTAGCAATGTTGTTATGAGAACTTTATTCATTATTTATTGTCCTGTTTCTTTTCAGATTCTTGTTTATCGTCATTTGTCGAGCCAAAGCCTCTCCAATTTTTACGGGTTTCAAATTCAGCTTGCTCTGCATTTTTACAATTTTTCGAATTCAAATCCCCTGACGTCAAACATTTCACTAATACTTCTTCCATCAGTTTTTTATTTTTTTTAAGTTCTTCTACGCTATAGGTTTTTTCACAACCAGCCGTGATCAGCCCTGTGCAAAGTAGCAATGTTGTTATGATGATCTTGTTCATATTCAAGCCCCTCTTTTTTACTCTTTATTGACCACGCAGTTTTTGGGCCAAAGCTTTGTATCGTGCTTTAAATTCTTCCATTTCACGTCTTTCTGCCGCTTTTTCTTCTGCTTGTTGAATCATCGCGGCGGCTTGCATTTGGAGAACTTGTGTTTGGAGTTTTGCTTGTATCGCTTCTAGTTGTGCTTGAATGCCTTGAATTTTACCCGCATCTTCAGTACTTCCAAGTTCGTCAAGAAGCTTGGTAATGTTTTTTTGTGTTTCACTGGCTTCTTCGTAGACGTCTTGTCCTTTGGCTGCTTGTCCTACTACGCGCTGTTCGGCTTTTTTCACTTCCTGTGCGTAAAAAGCATCCACTGCCTCTTTTGATCCAGCACCCCCCGCGGGCTCTTTGTATTTAAGTTCTTCTTGCCATTTTTGCGTGTTTTTGCTGCCGCCGCCACCGCCACCGCCGCCACTGCCCATTGATTGTTGAAAGTG
>NZ_JBHIRW010000163.1:0-1594 GCF_042197445.1 Bartonella sp. AA1HLJMS
TTGAAATATAATGTTTTTAATTTTCTCTCATTTAAAAAAAATAATATAGGAGCTAGAATGAACTGACAAGACTGACAAAACTCTTCTGATAAGGTCCTCAGATCATTTGCTTTTGGAAAAAAGTTCCTTGATGAGAATGCCATAAAAAGAGTTTTGCGTGGTTGTCTTAAAGACTTCAAAAGAGATTTCTTTATTGTTTTATGCTGTTGTTTTTAACCAAAGGATTCCATTCATACCGTCTATCAGGACGCCGACCTAATTCATTCCCCTCTATAGGAAATTCACGAATATAGTTACAACGGCATAAAAGCTCTAAAGCTTGCTTAACGGTTTGATTGTCTTTTAAAGATCTCCAACACCGTCTATAGATATCTCTTGCCGTAAAAACATTGGGTAAAAGATCACAGCGCTCTACAATTAATTTTGCACGCTCTGCTGTTAATGTATCATTCGCCGCATAAAGACGTTTTGCATGACTTATCAGATATTCTTCCCAATATAAGGCTCTCTCAAGGGCATCTCTATTGATTTCAAAACGCCCCCCTTCACTCAATTCAAAAATCAATGCAAGGGTTGGTATGGTTTTATTCATTTTCAAAAGATGCGCTTGTAAACTTGATGAGAAATGACCTCCTTTGATTGTTCTTTGAAAATTTTCCCACCATACACGAAACATTTCTTGAGCTTCAGCAGAAAAGCGTATGGTAATAGGGTGTTTTGGTGATCCTAATGGTTTATCATAAAGAGAACGAAAAATTCCTTGATAACTTTCCCATGCCTTTTGATTGGGAGGTCTATCAACCCATAACCGCTCTTTTCGTTCATCGGGCCACACCAGCATTTGAAACCGTTGCAATAAGCCGTCATTATTTGTTCCATGGTGCATTGCTTGAATAATGGGAATAATCCGTGAAGGTTGAATGCCCCCAATAATGGAAATGGTTGCATTGGGAATAAAAATGGTTCCCCGTCCTATACGGTCATAGGTGTATGATTTTTTGCCATTAAAAGCTGTTAGATAAAAAGAACGGTCTGATTGATATTCCTTCCGTTCCAAATCGGATAAAAAACCAGATAATTCATCACGAACCAACAATAAACCACGGGGGTTTTCTTTTAACAATTCCCCAAGCTTTTCGACGGTCACATCGTTGACAATAAGACGTCGTTTATTAAGCGTGTCATCTTCCTCACTTTCTTTATGTTCAAGAGATTGAGAAAGAAGAGCAAGGGCTTGTTCCTCGTCTTGATCTTTGAGTGCTTTGTAGGCTTGTTTTTTCTTTTCTCTTTTGTCTAATTCAATAAGAATATCTTTTGTTTCTTGCTGTTTTTTCTTCTTTAACCATTCTTGATGCCATTCCTCTTGAAAAACATCAAGAGGTGCTAAAGCAGCTTCCATGGTATCTGTTTTCATAGTTGAAGGTTCCCCCACAATGGCACCCCAGAGATTAGGAACAATTTTCCAATTGGCATGTTGTTTTGGAGAAACCCGCACGCCATTTCCAATGACAGCAGACAATCCACATAAAGCAGAAACAGCAACAAAATCGATAGAAGATTGTTGAATATCAGCAACGTCATAAACATAGTTTAT
>NZ_JBHIRW010000164.1:0-1568 GCF_042197445.1 Bartonella sp. AA1HLJMS
ATGCTTGAAAAACAAGATTTGATGAAAGGTTTACTAGAGGAAAACAGTGAATATTTAGAGCATCAAAAAAAACTGGATATTAAAGTTATCTTTGGTAACCCTCCTTATTCGGTAGGACAAAAGAATGAAAACGATAATAATCCCAATATATCTTATCCCATATTAGATGATCGTATTCGTGAGACTTATATAGCTAAATCGAAAGCAACTAGTACGCAAAAGTTATATGATAGTTATATCCGCGCTATCCGCTGGGCTAGTGACCGTATTGATAATGCTGGGGTAATCGGCTTTGTCACAAATGCCGGTTTTATTACTGGACATTCTATGGATGGTTTACGCAAATGCCTCGTTGAAGAATTTAGCAGCCTTTATATTTTCCATTTACGGGGGAATGCACGGACTTCTGGAGAACAACGTAAAAAGGAAAGTGGTGGCATTTTTGGTGAAGGATCTCGTGCCCCTATAGCGATTTCTATTCTCGTAAAAAATACAAATGCACAACAGCATGGTAAGATATATTTTCGTGATATTGGCGATTACCTCACAAGAGAAAAAAAGCTTACGATAATTGAATCCCTTGGAAGCATTGATGGTATTACACGGAGCAAACAAGGTTGGCAAATAATTACACCAGATAAGTACAGTGATTGGCTTGATCAACGTGATGACAGTTTCAAAACATTCTTAGCTATGGGTGTCAAAAAGGGGCATGATAAAAAGCTCTTTGAAACTTATTCTCTTGGTGTTTCAACCAATCGTGATGCTTGGACGTATAACTCAAGCCGTGAATCTGTAAAGAAAAATATGAATAACATGACTGCCTTCTATAATAATGAGGTAAAACGTTTAAATAATACCTATTCACATGCTGATCGTACAGCACGTGCAAAAGTCGTGAATGATTTCGTCAATTCCGATGTAAGAAAGATTAGTTGGAGCAGTACTCTTAAGAGAGAATTATTAAGAGGTAAATTTTCCGAATTTGAAGATAAATGCCTTATTCAAAGCCTATACCGTCCTTTTACACAACAATGGCTTTATTACAATAGCGTCTTTAATGAAGCAGTTTATCAAATGCCGCGTATATTCCCGATAAGACAAGCGGTTGATAATAAGGTGATACAAATTACAGGTATAGGAGCAAAGAAAGACTTTTCTGTATTGATGACTAAAGCTTTGCCTAATTTAGATTCAATAGAAAAAGGTCAATGTTTTCCACGCTATATTTACGAAGATACTACGGTTTCAAAAAGTAAAAGTGAGAAACAATCCCATTTATTTACAAATTCTATAGAGGAAAACAAAACAGCTGGTTTACAACGCCGTGATGCCATTACTGATGAAGGATTAGCACATTTTAAAGCCGCTTATCCTAATGAAACCATAACAAAAGATGATCTATTCTATTATGTTTACGGTCTACTTCATTCAGAAGATTACCGTGCTCGTTATGCGCATAATTTATGTAAAGAATTACCTCGCATTCCTTGTGTAAAGAGTGCTGATGATTTTTGGAAGTTCGTAACAGCAGGGCGTGAACTGGGTCATTTGCACGTGAATTATGA
>NZ_JBHIRW010000165.1:0-1540 GCF_042197445.1 Bartonella sp. AA1HLJMS
TCTTGGCTCTCAAATGCCATATTTGCAGGGACATCATCATAGGGGTGATGTTCCCAGAAATGATAAGCAACGCGCTTGCCACTGGCATTAAATTCAATCCCCATACGAATGTAATTGCCTTCAATATCAGCCGGTCCATTGTAAGTAAGGTCTAACATTTCGGTGGGATAAACTTGTAATTGAAGCGGCACACCAGAGCGCCCGTAGAGGTCAACATAATGTAGTCTTACAAAACATTCACCAGTTAGAAAGACTTCTCGTGCAATGGTTGCTTGAAGTCCATAAAAATTGGCATCTTCATCATAGTCCGCCTCATCAACCCATTGCCACCATAAGTCTAAAAGCTTTTTCTTTTCTTCTTGAAAACCTTCAATACGAGGATAAGGTTTAATCCCATCACTAACAGCCGCAGAGACCCATTCCTCCGTTGCAGACCCATAAAGAGATTCATTATCATAAAGCCATCTTGAACGAGCAACAATGGTATCACCACATTCTTCAATCGCTTTATTGATATGTTTTTTTGCGGGGTCAAAACCACCCATACGGCGGCTTTTACTTGCAGCTTCAAAAGGCGGATTGTGTTGACGAGAAATTGTAAAAAAGCCTGTGAGTTTATTGAAAAAACCAGCCATTAATAGCCTCGTGATATATTAAAATAGAAAACGCGTGAACGCTTGCGCCCTTCAAGGTTGGCTATTTGTATGTTCAGCATCTCAAGCGCTCTGCGAAGTTCCTCAACAGAACGATTGCTGACTTGCTTATCGCCATGGCGTACCGATTGCGCACCCGAATAAAGAGCCTCTTCAATTTGTTCACGCCGCCTTTTTAAACTTTCCAGTCTCGAAAATTTGCTGTTAAATTGTCCTAAAGTTTCATCCACAAATTACCTCCAATCCCCTTGCATATAAGGATTCATCACCGTTCTGGATTGTTTCCTTTGAGGCTGTGCTGTCTGAGATCTTCTTGGAGCAGGAGAGGGGGCATGTCTTGGTGTTGGCTGCTCTAAAGAGCCTTCAACTTTAAGTTTTTCCAGACGCTCTTCTAAGATATCGACTTCTCGATTAAGGTTTATTCCTGCCGAAATCAGACCTTGTAAAGCAGCATAAGCATAGACCCTACAGTCCAAGGCTTCATTTCTTGCCTTTTCGCTTTTTTGCCATTCAATGCGCTTGAAGCCTTTAAAATATTTGATGACTTTTCTTTCAGCGGTTAGCTGATCAAAATATTCCCGATCAAGGTTTTTGTGAAAGTGTGTTGCACCAGCCCCCGTTGCTTCAGGTCCCGATTTTTTAAATCGTGCCGTGATAATATCTTTCGCGGCATCAACCCCAACAATATAGAGATTAATCTGTCCTTTATTGTTTCTACTTGGACGGCGTGGCCATACCGCACGCCATCCCGCTTGCCCCTTAATTCCCCAGATACGTCGTCCCTCACGCGGGCGTACATAATTATAAACCGCCTGTGTATGTCCACCACCGGTATCAATACAAGCAGCTGTTATCCTAATCCCCTCTTTATAGCCTGGATGTGGCCA
>NZ_JBHIRW010000166.1:0-1539 GCF_042197445.1 Bartonella sp. AA1HLJMS
GGACCCGAATTAATTGAATTTAACGTACGATTCGGTGATCCTGAATGTCAAGTTTTAATGATGCGCCTCAAAGATGATATTTTGCCAATTTTTCTTGCTGCAGCTCAAGGAAAACTTGAAAATAAGCCTCTTCGGTGGTCTGAAAAAACAGCTCTCACCGTTGTTATGGCTGCTAATGGTTATCCAGACTCCCCCCAAAAAGGTACTGTTATCCGTAATGTTGATCAAGTAAACACTCTTCCCGATGTGAAAGTTTTTCAAGCTGGTACAGTGTTGCGTGATGGAGAACTCATTGCAAATGGTGGACGTGTACTCAATATAACTGCAACAGGAAAAACGATTACGCATGCACAAAAACGTGCTTATGAAGCTGTTGATTTTATTGATTGGCCAGAAGGTTTTGTTCGTCGAGATATCGGATGGAGAGCCGTTGCGCGAGAAAATTAAATCCTTTGAATATTCTTTTTTTACGATTTTCTTATTTTATATAAGAGCATAACATACAAATTTTCTCACTGTTTTACGTTGGCCATAATTTTGAAAAAATAAGTGTGCTTTCCTTTGAACAATCAAATATTGTAAATAGGATATCTACTCATGATAAAATAGGAAAATTTTCTGAATCTGAAGATGTAATATAAAATAATCATTTTACTGTTGTCTTTACTTTAAACGCATTTTCTCATCATTTTTATAAACACTTTCTTTCTTATAAAATCCTGAGGAAAAACGTATATACTATCATTTCTTTTATTTATCGCGTTTTTAGTGAAATTCCGCTTTTACGAAAAATAAAATGCCCAAAAAAGATAGTTATGTTATTCACATACAAATTCTTAAACAATATCTCTCATGCTTATCATTTCCCATTTTACGACACTACCTGCAAATAGTATAAATCCATTCTGCCAGCTTTCTGGAATAAAAATAAAAACCTATACCATCATTGTATTTTCCAATTCTCAATATTACGATAACCCTTTCTATCTAAATGATTTTGATTATAAAAGAGAGATGAAATAAGAATATTCTGAAATATTCAAAGCTTTCATTCAACATGGAGAAATGATTTATAAAAAAAATTCAAAAACACTTCCAGTAATCTTCTGGTGTTTTTAATAATGTGGCAAACACCCAAAATTATACCGCAAAAAAACAGTTTCTATTGTTATGAAAACCGTTTTTACCTCTCTGAAAAAAGCGTTCTACATCATCGATTCCTGCTGCCAATGTATGGTGTCAAAAAACTCTCATTTACAATCATTGACTTTCTCTTTGTTTTCAAGAACCAAAAGTCACACCAAATCCCGTCTGTAAAGGTCTGAATTCTCATTAAGCGGGTTCCTCTTGCTTCCCACTCATATGCTGCACTTACACAAAGACCTACAAGCAAACTTAGAATATTCGCCATATCTTCTAAAAACACTTCATGTGTGAAGTTTACATGCCTTATGTTACCTCCCCAAACAACGATGTTTTACAGCACAACAAGATAAATGCTGACGGTCGTACAAAAATGAATGCATATTAATTTACTGG
>NZ_JBHIRW010000167.1:0-1520 GCF_042197445.1 Bartonella sp. AA1HLJMS
TAGCACCAAAGCTAAAACAGCCAAATGATAGGAACCGAGTGCCTATTAATAAAACAATCCCTGCCGAAATCAAGCGAGGAGACAGATGAAAAAGCGATTTATTATAACAGGAATGATTACCCTTTTGGGGATGATAAATTTAACTCTAACATCTAATTTTAGTTGGGGTTCTGAGAATAAGGGTTCAACTGCCCAAACTCTTTTGCCTTTTTCAAAAGAAGAATATCTGAAAATTATTGAGTTGTTAAAACAACAAATTACAACAAACGAAAACCAGATCGAAAACGCGAAAAAAATCTATCAGTCTATAACAGAAAGTGTAAAAGAGCAAATGAACATCTTACAAAAAGAAGCATTATTAGAAAGAAACAATGTCCATTTTTTGCAAGATCTGCTCTACCAACCCCCCCACGAAAACTACAGAAGGAATGTAAACATAATCAAAACGCATGGTTATATAGAACCCCTTCTAACTGCGGTTAAGGGCGAAGATATGAGGGCCATCTTCTCGTCAATGCCGCAGAAGAAAATACACAATATAATTAATACACGTCTTAACTATAATGGAATTATCGAGAAAGCCGTAAGTTTGCAGGCTTTCCAAGACGCAGAGAAGCGCTTTACACAAATTGCTGATTTCTTAAATGATATAGATAAAACAACAAATTTGAGAGAAGTTTTCGAGTTGCAAACACGCATTAAGAGCATGTCATCCATGCTCCAAAATGAATACACAAAGTTACAAATGGTCAGAAATTTAAGCAACAATGAAGAGACTCTTATCGATGTACAAAAACGTCTATTGTATAAAAAAATTATAAACTCTGCCAACAAAAAAATCCCCCAAATAAGATTGAACTAATAAAACTCTTTACAACATTGACTTTTTTCATGAAAACAAAAGCCACTGTAGAAGGTTCAGTACTCTCTGAACAATCAAGAGAGACACAAATATTTTATCAAAGCCAAGATATCGTGGTGAAAACACTTAGATAATATATAAATGCAAATGAAGCGTTTAGCATATATCTATGTTCCAAAGTGATAAAAAATTGAAAATTCGTTAAAGAGGAATTCCATGAATTTTACTGTGTTCACGCAACTTTTCAATAAAATTGATCAGATAACAAAAACATATGTCACGGATGTTTCCTCAAAAGCAATTGTTACAATTACACCCTTCGTTTCAATTGGAATCACAATCGCTTTCATCATCTACGGATGGCTCATCATCCGTGGCGCTATCGATATGCCTCTCTCCGGATTCGTAAACCGTTTCCTACGGATAAGTATTATTACTTCAATAGCTCTTACCACAGGACTTTATCAACCAGAAATCACAAATTTAATAACACAAATGCCCTATGAGTTATCAAAAGCGCTCATCGCAAACCCACTCGATGATAAACAATTAATGAATTTACTTGACAAAACAGCAGGCGGAGGATTTCAATATGCAGGACGTCTTTTCCAAGAAACCGTCTTCTTCGAGTCCAATGGATTGCTTTACAGTCTCTTAG
>NZ_JBHIRW010000168.1:0-1511 GCF_042197445.1 Bartonella sp. AA1HLJMS
GGCTTTTTGCATGAGAAATCGTCCGATACATCTCAATCGCATACCACAACGGTCTCCTCTATCCTTGGGGCAACGGGCAACATCGTGTTAGACGCACAAGGAGAAGCCAAGATTTCTGCTTCTCATCTGCTTTCCGGTCAAGATATCAATGTGAGCGGAGAAAATGTGACGATTGATGGCATGACAGATCATCATAAAAGCCATTCAGAGGAGCATGAAACAGGTTTTGGTGTGGGATCAGGCAAGGGCTTTGTGTCGATATACGGGAGTGAGGGAAAGACAGAAAATGAAGAGAGTTTTGAGCATCAAGGTTCTTCTCTCAATGCGGATGGTACGATCAACATCACTGCCAAGAAAAAAGATGTGAAAATTGTTGGCTCTGATCTTGCAGGTGAGAATATTAATCTTTCGGCAGCGCATGATGTGAATGTGCTTGTTGGTCATAATAGCCATTCCTCAAGCTCAAAGGAAGAACGTACAGGCTTTGGCATTCAGTTTGAAAAGAGCAACAGCGGTGCTTCCTTGGGGGTTGGAATTGCAAGCGCCAAAGATACGGGCGATCAATGGGAAACCACTTCCACACAATCACACATCACGGCACGCCAAGATGTGCAGATTACTGCTGACAATGATGTGAATTTACAAGCAGCCATTGTTTCGGCGGATCGTGATGTCAACATTGATGCCGGCAATAATATCACCCTATCAGAAAGCTATGATACCTCTAACGGCAAAGAGACACATGAAAAGTCTTTTGCTGGTGTGACAACTTCCGTTGATATCGGTGTCCTTGGCACGGTACAAGGACTAAAAGATGCCGCAGATCACATGAATAATAAGGATGGTAATAATACAGTTATTAATGGCATACTGACTGGCATGAAAATCAGTCATCTTTATAGTAAAGGCAAAACCTTTGTTAATTGGCTGACTGGCAATACGGGGGAAAAGGGGAACGTAACCAAAGGACTGAGTAGCTCATTAGGAGGATTGGGGGGCTCCACCAAGGATGCTCTTGCCAATATGGCTGGTGCATCTGGCAGTGTAACCGTGGGCTTTAAAACTGAGAAAACAGAAGCCTCTTCTCAAGTCTCCACAGCGGTGACAGATAGCATAGAAGGCGGACGCGCTGTTAACATGCAAGCCCACAAAGGCAGCATTCATGGTGTTGGCGCTGATATTATCGCTGGTACCAATCCAATCTATGTGCTGGAAAATGATGCACAGAGCGGAAAGATCACCATGGAAGCAGGTAAAGATATCATCTTTGAAAGTGCACAAAACACGCAAAGCACACAAAACAGCAGTGAAAGTGCTTCAATGAGTGTTGGCACCGGTTATGGCACGGGTGGCGCAGGGGCAACGGGTAGTGCTTCTTTTAGTCAAGGGGAAGGTTCCAGTGAGGAAGTTCAACACAAAAACAGCCATATTATAGGCACCGGCACTGTTCATACCACGAGTGGGGCAAACACCACATTGGCAGGCGCCGTGGTTTCTGGAGAGCGTGTAGA
>NZ_JBHIRW010000169.1:0-1493 GCF_042197445.1 Bartonella sp. AA1HLJMS
TTTCCACTCTTTTTTGTCTTTAACGCCATCTCTAAACGAGATGTGAAGGAAATGATAAAACTGTGGGATACATTGCCAGAGCAGCAACAGCTAGACAACCAATCTCTCAACAAAACACAATAGGGAAACAAGTGGCTGCTTCTTTTATAAGTACTTTTGTAATTTTGACCACAGTATGGTGGAGTACTGTCATGTTTCTCGGGGAGATCATGATACTTTTTTCTACTCTGATGACAATCTTGGTACTTTATTATTCTTTGATAAAACGGACAATATTGTTGTGTGGGATGCGGCGGAAATTAAAAAAGGGTGCATTGCAGAATTTGGGGCATAATCAGAAAGTCAGCATAGGACAAAATACAGTTTGTGCAATAAAGTTCAGCCCCCTTTCTTTTCAAGAATCTTTGGAACTTTCAAGAAAAGATTATTGTATCATCTTTTTTCTAGCTTTCATTGTGATTGTGGTTTTCGCAGTTTTGCTCGCTTTTTTTGCTTTTCTTCCAAAATCTGTGATTTTTTTACACAATTATATGCCTCTATTGTTTAAGGTTGGCGGTTTTGGCATGCAGCTGCTGTTTTGGTTTTGTGCGTGTATTGTTGTCGCTTTACCTGTCATTTTAATCTTCCATAGTCTCCTTCATTATGGCGTGAAAAAAACAATAAAGAAATTAGAAATGGTTGCTTGAGAAGAGAATAAAAATGATGATTTCACATCAATGCGATAGGGGAAACACGTGACTATTGTTATAAAATTTTTGGCTTTTTTAGGGTTCACCATCATTGCCATTGTAATGTTTATGGTTATGATCCGGCTTCCTTACCGGTTGATCAAGCATATGAGGTTATCTTTTAAACTCTCTCAAGACTTGAAAAAGAGTACAACGCAAAAAAAGCAAGCCATACAACAATTGTGCAATGATCTGGGAGAAATGAAAAGACACAATCTCGCCCATAAGACCCTTGATGCGACAATGCGCTTTCTTAACTTCAAAGAATTTCTGCCTCTTTCTTCGAAAGAATGTAAAATAATCTTTTTTATCTTTATCCTCTTTACTGTTTTGCAATCTGCTTTCTCTATCGCAAATTTGGTATGGTGGAAGAGCGATATGGTCGGCGTTATCATGCAGCTGTTGAGCATTCTATGGTTTGGGGTTCTTCTCTTTTTTCCGATCATTGGGATCATGTGCATAAAATTAACGAGAAAATTGAACAAAAAACTTCAACAATTGAAAGAAGCAATACAACAACGCGATCAGGCAATCCGTATGAAGAATGGGCGTGGAGGATAAAATGACCAGTAGTCTTATAACATTAATGGCCTTTTCTTTCCTGTTCTTTATGGTCTTAAATGTTTTATTGTGGGTGCCAATCGTTGTCATTTATTACCTGTTTATCAAGCGTGCGCGGTTGTATTGCCGCGTGAAAAAGGAACTGAAATGCGTGCTGAATGAACGCGATATCGCCTTAAAACAGAACTCCCCAAAATAAAAAGC
>NZ_JBHIRW010000170.1:0-1475 GCF_042197445.1 Bartonella sp. AA1HLJMS
TCATAATGCGTATTTTAAACTTTATAACCTATCAATTTTGTCACTAAATGGCTTTTAAGATTTCTGTTAATTTCTTTTAATAACACATTTTAGACTTAACAGCCTTTTATAGGGACTGTCTTTATAAACAAATGCTTTCATTTGCATATGAGTATTCAAGTTACTGTTTTTACGCATTCTTTATAGCTGTTATGTTCTTTATAGCCATGGCATCATTTTTCATTTTCATAAGAGAAACGATAAATAGGATAATTGCGATTTATTGTCTGTTATGAAAATATCTCAATAGAAACTGATCATTATAGAGATCAGTAAAATCCCTTTTAATAGACCGTGTCAGTGTTGTCAGTTTTGTCAGTTCTTTTTAGAGCCTATACTATTTTTTTAAAATGATAAAAAATTAAAAGCATTATATTTCAATATGTTAGTCTTTTTAAGATACAACTTATATAGATAACACAACCTTAAATACAATTAATAATATATATTTGTCAGTTATCTGTCAGTAAATTGAACTGACAAAAGTGATTATTTTAGTGTGTCATTAAAACATGTCTTATGAAAAGCGTATGAAAGTAAAAACTGATTACGTTATCAAAATCCCTTTAATGAATTTTTATCAATTTATTTAAATAGATAACCTTATGATTTTAGTGAGTGATTAAACCACGTCTTAAAAAAACATGTGATCCTTTAAAGTCTTTCAAAAGAAACGGTTTATGATCATAAAAATGCTATCAAGATCTTTATAGTTATGAGTTTTGACGGGGTTTTGAGTTTTGACGGTTGCCTCTTTTAGATAAAAAAACGATAAAAAGTAAAAACGTTATTTTTCAATGTGTTAATATTTTACAGATCTTAAAAAACAACCTCTATTGATAACACAACCTATAAATTCAACTAATAATATACGTTTTGAAGGGGGTTTGACGGTTTTTATACCTTCAAAACCTATAAGAAAAGTGAATATACATAACCCTCTTTAAACAAAGCTATCATTTTAGATTACGATATAATCTTTTAAAGGCAATCCAAATAAGAGTATTTAAAAGTGCAAATGATTTCTTTTTAGAATAACGCATATAGACTATCCTTTCAGGATTATATGTAAGCAACTTAACAAAAGAGGTATAGAACCTATAGGTTATAAGACCTTATACCCCTTGTGAGGTTAACATGCCTATCATCTGAGCATGCCAAATCTATTCAGTTTCTCTAATTTCTAATTTTGGTAAGTTTTTAACAATTTTCATTGTTTCTAAACTCACAGTGATAACCCTTTGAAACAAATCCAATGGATAGGCAGGGTTGCCAATGGTTTCAACAGCATAGTGATTGGCATCATTGACAATACCACTCTTTTTATCAGTCTTTACACATTGACGCCCCATAACCGATTCAAGAGAGATATCTGTCATGATGATATTGCTATTATAAATAACAGTTGATTTATTCTTTTCCTTACTATCCTTAAT
>NZ_JBHIRW010000171.1:0-1466 GCF_042197445.1 Bartonella sp. AA1HLJMS
TTTATAAAACTGTTCAGATTACGTTGTTTCTTCTCAACGTTCATAGATGAGATCAACAAGGAGATAAAAAACTATCGAAAGCAGTTTGATACTCTTTGTAGCAGGAAAGAGGTCAACGCATTGAACGAAGCATGGCGTCACGTAAAATGGCGTTAATCCGCGTTTGATATCCTTTCCCTTGACTTTTAAGCCACGCTAGAACGTCTGAATCCACACGCACTGTTGTAACAGTTTTGGTTGGTTTATAGAATGGGTTGCGAACAGCGTTTTTCCAGAATGCATCATTGAGTGACGGAATATCACTATGATCAATTGCACTGTCCGGCATTGCAGCCAGTTTATCAACTTCAACTTTCTGTTTATCTGTCAAAGGTGATAAGTTACCTACATCAATTTCATAACGAACTTTCTTCTTCATAACGTTTCCTTTCTTTCGAGTTAGCTCGCCGCGCTGAAATAATACGGATTACTTCTATACCATCTTTATCATCATGGACAGTATGCGCAACGAGCAGCAGTAAAAAACCATCCACAAGACCCAAAGTTTGCCAACGATATTCTCCGTTTTCAATACGGTCTTGTTTAACCATAGCGAACGGGTCTGCAAAAACACGAGCAGCAATTTCAAAACTGACACGGTGCTTTCTAATATTACTTTTCGCTTTAGCTTCATCCCATTCAAATCTTATTTTCATGTCTTATGTTAATACATTTATGTATGTATATCAAGAGTTTTAAATACAAGACTGAAGTATCTATATAACACATCTTTTTTATGAATAATTTATCAAATAAAATTATAAAGTAATACTTAAAAAACTGTGATTAATTAACTGAAATAATTGAAAAAATAATAAAATTATGCTAAGATTTTTACATATTTAAATACAAATTTAAGGTAACTAAAACATGCTAAACAAAGTGACATTAATAGGACGCCTTGGTGCTAATCCCGAAAGCAAAACAATGAATTCTGGAGCAGAAATAGTCAATTTTAGTATAGCAACTTCTGAAAGCTATACGGATAAAAATACTCATCAAAAAGTAGAGAAAACGGAATGGCACTCCATTGTGGTTTTTAATCCACATTTGGCAAAAATTGCACTTCAATATCTCAACAAAGGTTCAAAAGTTTACGTAGAAGGCAAATTACAGACACGCAAATGGCAAGATAAAAATGGGCATGACCGTTACACAACAGAGATTATTTTACCACAATTCAAAGGCGCGTTGTATTTGCTTGATGTAAAGAAAGATCAATCTGCCCCTTCATCTATTACTTCTCAAAATTATGCTATCGCTTCAGGTGCCGCTGATCATAGTGCATCTCTTAATGACAGCATACTATTTTGATTGAAAAATAGAGCAAAGAGAAACATGTGGGCTCCTACAGATTAGGGGATGTATGAAGAAGAAAGATGCTTACATTTCACAAGTGAAAGTACGTCAAGATCCTGTTAATCAAT
>NZ_JBHIRW010000172.1:0-1446 GCF_042197445.1 Bartonella sp. AA1HLJMS
CTCTGAACAATCATATAAACTTATAAGAAAGGTTATACCTTTACCGTAATTCTAGACGCAATTCGACTAGTACAGCAACGTCATAAAACACTATTTTTCATATCCTGTCAACAAAAAAATCACGATATTGTATATTTTTTATTTTTTTCACCTAAATCTAGTGTCTTTAACAACCAACCACTCACAATTGTATCTTCTAAACGAATCAATTATATGACTAAAAACTAATAAAAAGCGGGGGAGAACAATGCGTGATATTGTCATAGTAATAGTGGGTATACTCATACTATGGGCTATAGTCTCTGACATGTGGGAAGAAGCAGAGAATGGTCGGAATACAGAATTTCAAGGTACTCTTTTATTGGTCATAGTACTCGGGGTGCTTTGGCATCTTGAATTTTCAAGAAACTTTTTATTAGTGGTAGCAATTTTGTTGTTTGCTTGGAGAAATTACCTAGGAATAATAGCAAATTTTGAACATGATCGCTTAATTGAAAATTATCAGGCAGCGTCTGATTGGAAAGATCAAAGAATTAATGAACTTCAAGCGGTTGAAGAGGAAATAATTAATGAGGAATTGTCGAAGATAATAATAAAAGCTTTGGCAACAACAGAAAAAGAATGAATCTGGTTGAGAAAAAATCAATTAAAGGTTCAATACTATGATTGATAATTAATAAAAACTGACTTTGAAACATTATAATAGATACCTGAAGCAATTACGTAAGAAATGTCGATAACTTGGCTAGCACTTCATTCATAATTATAGGAGGAACCGTTTCCATTCTTTTTCCATTACGTGCTGCTATATCGATAGCACGTGGTTGATCACAACGTATCACACCTGTTGTATGCAATCCTGTTCCTGCCAATGAAACAACAAACCCTGCTGTTCTCGCAAAATTTCCTCCACTTGTAATGGGCAAAACAACTGGTGTTTTTGTTACACGATTAAACGCCTCCGGTGACACAATCAGTACAGGACGCGCCCCTCTTTGCTCATAACCAGAAGTTGGGTCAAGCGACACAAACCAAATTTCACCCCGCTTCATTACAAGAGCTCTCTGCCAACAGGATTAGCATCAAACCACTCCACATCCTCATCCGCAAAATCATCTGAAGGATTACATTGCGCTAATAATTCTTCAAGGGTGTAATTTGGCGATATCTGTGGTTTCACAACCAATTGTCCATTATCAATAGCCAAACCCACTTGCGTATTTTCAGTAAGGTGAAGAACATCAAGCAATGCGGGCGGTATAGAGAGCATAACTGACCCTCCAACTTTACGTAATTTTGTTGTATGCATAAAACACTCCCTCTAATATTATATAAAAATATAACATTCTAATATTTATTCTTCAAGAGCTTTCATGCTTTTATGGAAAAAGAACAATAAAACATTTACCATTTAGTTTTTCTGTCAAAATATTTATGAAGCGCGTT
>NZ_JBHIRW010000173.1:0-1429 GCF_042197445.1 Bartonella sp. AA1HLJMS
CGATAAAGCTATCAATATCCTTTTTACTGATCTGATGGTCTGCTTGATAAAACTTACATTGAATAGCCACATAACCTCCTTGATCACGGATTGTAGCGACCAGATCAATGCCGATATCATTTTTATTCCAACCTTCACGCTCTTCAGCCCATTCATAATAGCTCTCAACTTTTTCATATCGCCCATAGTGGAGAGGGTCATACATAAGATATTTTGTCACAAAATCTTCAAACACTTTCCCTCGTAGAGCATTTGATGTTGCCTGTTCACGATAGGATTGTAAAAGGGAGCGTAAAGTGAATTGTTCATTATCAGACTTAATAGATTGAAGCATATTGTAATAAAAATCCCTTACCTTATGAGATGATTAATATTTATCAAAAGAATCAAAACGAATTCAATTAAATGCACTTAAAGCAAATAACGATAAAAAAGGGAAAAAAACTGCTAAAAAAGCCGATATTTTTTTCAAAAGGGGTCTTTAAGGCTGCTTATCAACAGCCCATGACATGGAATAAGATCAGCAAAGTAGTGAAATTTGCTATTCATTTCACGTATTCATCAAGATAAATGTACTACGTACTTTAAAATATCAGAATGAGTATTTTGATAAGTTTTATTACGAATTTTGCTTATAGATTTTGAAGGTGTAAAAACCATCAAAACCCCTTCAAAACGTATATTATTAGTTGAATTTATAGGTTGTGTTATATCAATATGAGTTGTTTTTTTAAGATCTGTAAAATCTTAACCTATTGAAAAATAACGTTTTTACTTTTTATCGTTTTTTTATCCAAAAGGGGCAACCCTCAAAACTCAAAACCCCGTCAAAACCTATAGAGGTTGTGTTTTGGATATCTTTGACACAAGATTTAAAAGGACCTCTGTATGTTTCTTCTTTAAAAAATTATAAAACAAAAACCCTCAAAGATACTTTGTAAACCCTCTGTTGGTACGATAAGATCTTTGAAGGTTTTAAGAATAACAAAAGATTACAATGGCTTCATTGTTTGATGCTGTTGTTTTTAACGAAAGGGTGCCATTCATAACGTATGGTAGGGCGAACACCTTATGAGCTATTTTCACTTGCTATTTGACGAATATGATTGGAACGACATAAGAGCTCTAAAGCTTGCTTAACGGCTCTATTATCTGTTAAACCGATCCAACTTCTTTGATGAATATCACGTAAAGTAAAGACATCGGGTAAATGATCACAGCGCTCGACAATCAATTTTGCCCCCTCTGTTGCTAAGCTATCCGCCGCCGCATAGAGCCTTTTGACATGACTGAACAAATATTTTTCCCATCGCAAGGCTGTTTGAAGGGCACCTTTATTGATTTCAAAACGCCCCCCCTTCGGTTAATTCAAAAATCAATGCAAGACTTACTATGGTCTTAGGCATTTTCAAAAGATGCGCTTGTAAGC
>NZ_JBHIRW010000174.1:0-1421 GCF_042197445.1 Bartonella sp. AA1HLJMS
AGGGTAAACAGTTTAGCGGTTCTTTAACGAGCGGTAGAACGTTTGCAACAGGGTATAAAGGTGTTGTTTTTGATCCGTAGATTCAGGTTGTTTATCAGCATCTTCAGTTTAATCAGGCGCGCGATATTGATTTAGGAAAATTTCATGCAATAATTCAGAATGCTCATTCATCATTTTACATATTGAATAAAAACTGAATATTATAAATTTCTTTCATTTCAAACCTGTTTATATTTAATCAATTAACCCCTTGTCTATCACAAACGAAGCTGGCATGCAAAGAAGGACTTTTGAAAAAAGGTGAATTGCTTCTTATGAATATTCTCAAGTGCTAAAATCTGCGCAAATATTGAATGCTGAAAAAAGAATGATGATATCCGCGCATGACCGCAATGAAAATAATATCCTGTATCTTATCGAAATTTCTCTGCCACCTATCATTTACAAAACAACAACCATAACAACACGATAAAGCATACTTTACTTTTATTATAATTTGACCTCAAACTCCCTCTGTTTATTCTAAAAACAAGTATTTATCCAAAATTCTTAAGTAAACATCCTAAAAAAGGAAACAAATAATATGCGTATGAAATGATATAAACGTAAATAAAGTTCTAAAACAAAATTCAAAAAAATGCATAAAACTCATAAAGACTAAACTTATGATCTATAAAAATGAATAAAGAAATGGACAAAAACAACCACCTATATCGTCTCTTTTGAAAGATTATGCCGAAAGCATTCAGCATTCAAACTTTTCACATTCACAATGAAATCTGTCCTCATATCTTAACATCAAAAATTTTAGAAAAATTTCTCATCGCATAAAAGAAAGCATCTATTGTAATCTTTTATATCAAAAAAATAACCATATTGATGAAGCAAAATAAATTTTAATACATTAAAAAGCAGAAAATCTTCTGCCTTTTAACTAAAAACACATATTGCAGCTCTTCAAAAAAGGTGGCGCAATCCAGCAGAGAAACTCGTTCCAGAAAAACCAATTTTCTTAAATCTATGCTGATAAGTGACATCTCCACGAAGAGAAAGTTTTGATGAGAGACGGGCATTAAACCCAACCCCTGCTTCCAAAGAAGAACCAAAGGAACCTAACTGAAAATCGTTTTTAAAAGAAACGAATTGCTTATCTTCAAAACTATGCAAATAAGAAAGCTTACTATAAAAAGAAACTTCACGTCCCTCTTCAGAAGCATTAAGCGTCTTGCTTAAACGCCCACCAACACGCCCCACCCATTGATGAAATTTTCCTAAATCAACATCAAGATTATCAACATCAAACGCCTGATGAAACTGAAGATGCTGATAAACAACCTGAATCTGCGGATCAAAAACAACACCTTTATACCCTGTTGCAAACGTTCTACCGCTCGTTAAAGAACCGCTAAACTGTTTACCCT
>NZ_JBHIRW010000175.1:0-1412 GCF_042197445.1 Bartonella sp. AA1HLJMS
TCTGGTAAGTGTGCATTCAAATGTTTTTCTTCTCCTATAGGTGCATCAAAAAGCTTTTCCTCATCATTTCCAGAATCATTTTTCAAAGAGTTTTCCGCTATAGATTTCTCATTAAGTTGAGCAATATAATCCATCACATTTTTTTGCTGTCGCCCAGCTTCACCCCCACTAGACTGATCAATGTTCCCAACAAGTGGAGATTGAGGAATCATTGATGCAACACCTCTCTGCTCTGAAAAATCATGTTTTTGTTGCTCTGGTACCTCTTGTATCTTAACAGTATCCTTTGAAACATCGGGCAATGGAGGCATTTGGCGCTTTAAATCATCTGTAGACATAATCAATTCTGCTGGCGTTTTTTCCCAGCTTGTTCTGTCCCTGCTTGAGAACCGCGAATAAGCTCTGTAGGACTCAATTTTTGCGGAGTATTATCCCCATTGCTCGCATCAAAAGGGTCTGTGCGACAAGCAGCCCGTTCTAAAAAACTTGGCTTGTATCGTCCTTCCAACGGCGTGCTTGGAGGCATCGAGCGTTGTTGCAATAAATATCTAGGTAACTGCGGTATAACCTGATACATTAAAGGACGCAAAAATTTTGGATCAAACAACTTTAAAAGAGAATTTGTGTTTTCTTGTTCCATCACTGCACCCTTTCCATCTCGCAGCCACGCTTGCTATAATCTACATGCAAAAAACCTATCGCCTTATGCAAGAAAACAGCTTCAGGTTTTGACTTCAAAACATCTTGTGCCATCACCCCGCGATAACGCTCTGGATAGCCCCTGTAGTTATACTCATAGAGTTTGTATCCATCTCGCTGCCCTACGCGTACGATATTTTCTTTCGCTCTGATGTTGCTAAGCCCAGCAAAAGTACCAAGGATAGTTCCAACATTTCCAACAATCTCCCACGGATTAGTTTTTTTATATAACAAAATATTGATTTATAATAATAATCTAGCGTTATTTATATTGAATTAGCCTCCCGAATAACGTAGGATTCTCTCATTTCAAATCTGTTTATCTTGAATCAATCAAAATCACTTGCTTGCACATCATAAGCGGGGCTGATGTGTGGGTAAAAACTATAGAAGAAAGGAGTAAAAATGATTCTTATGAATCGTCTTAAGAGCCAAGGGCTGTAGCAACACCCACGAGCTGGTTTTGTACACTTTCAAAAATGATATCTTTACCTTCTCCCAAGGTGATATTCCCGCTCTGCTCACCATTTGCATAAACAGGATTGGTCCCAGCGATAATATCGGCTCCAACACCTTGAATGCTGCCTTATTTAAAGTGTCATCCGCTTGAATAAAGAAGGAGACAGCTTTGATCCCCTACTTCATTCGTGATTTTATCCAACGACCTTTTTAACGATGGGGAGGACGCTTTGGTGATCGCTTTTGTAAAGCTT
>NZ_JBHIRW010000176.1:0-1405 GCF_042197445.1 Bartonella sp. AA1HLJMS
TGCCAACCCCGTCGCAGCAGAACTCATTGGCATTGCAGAGCGTCTGCGTGCTATTGTGGTGCTTGATGCACCAAACAGCACAGATGAAGCAGCCCTTAGCGCAGCAAAGGATTTTGACTCCAAGCGTGCCATTATCGTTGACCCTTTTGTAAAAGTAAATCGTGATGGAAAAATCATAGAACAACCAGCAAGTGCAGCGGTTGCAGGTGTCATTGCCAAAACAGATTTTACCCATGGTTTTTGGCATTCTCCTTCCAATAAAGTGATCAATGGAATTGTGGGAACTGCACGCCCTATTGATTTTTCCATTGGGGATCGATCAAGCCGCGCCAACCTTCTTAACGAACAAAACATCACAACAATTATCCGCGAAAATGGTTATCGCCTCTGGGGTAATCGCACCCTTTCAAGTGATACAAAATTTGCTTTCTTATCCGTAGTACGCACCGCAGATATGATCAATGATGCCATTTTGCGCGGACATCTATGGGCTGTCGACCGCAATATCAAAAAAACCTACATGAATGATGTCAGTGAAAGCGTCAATGCCTATTTGCGTGATTTAAAAGCACAAGGCGCCATTCTTGGTGGGCGCTGTACGCCTGATCTAGAGCTTAACACAGCAAGCGCCATTGAAGGCGGCAGAGTCTATTTCAATGTCGAATTCACACCAACAACACCAGCAGAACACATCACATTCCGTTCACGCATTGTGAATGATTATTTAGAGGAGATTTTTTAATGACCGTACCCGTATTACCAAGAGTTTTGAAGTATTTTAACATTTTTGTCGACGGTATTCCCTATCAAGCAAAATGTGAAAGTGTCACCCTACCGAATTTGAGTTTGGTCGTTGAAAGTTATCGCGGTGGTGGCATGGATAGCTCTATTGAAGTTGACCTTGGTCTTGAAACCCTCACACTTAGCATGACCATTTCTGATTGCTCTCCAGAATTGATGGCACTGTTGGGGCGCACAGATGTCGACATTTCATTACGAAGTTCAATGCAAGCGCAAGGCACACCCGCAGAAGGTGTTGTCATTACCATGAGAGGACTTTGCAAAGGCTTTGAAATGGCAGAATGGCAACCGGGCAGCAAAGCAACTTCTACGGCTACATTCACATTGCAGTATTTCAAATATGTCCAGAAGGACGTTGAAATCGTTGAGATAGACGTCCTCAACTTGGTGAGAAAATTCAATGGCGTCAATCAACTCGCAGACCATAAAAACAATATAGGATTATAAAAATGACCGTCCAAACAAGCATTACACATAAATTATTGATACCCATTGCCTTTGAAGGAAAAGATCACACCGAAATTACTTTACGGCGCCCCAAAACAAAAGATTTGCAAGCAATCGACAAAAAAGAAGGCGTAGAGCAAACAATTGCTATGATCGC
>NZ_JBHIRW010000177.1:0-1402 GCF_042197445.1 Bartonella sp. AA1HLJMS
TTTTGGTACTTTTTTTTAGTTTATTCATTCTTTCTCATGTTGCATACACGCAGTTTAATAAACATGTCCATTTACGCACTACATTTTTATGCTAAAAACCAAAAGTAAAATTTAAAATCACTTGATATTCAATTAGGTAGGTATCAAAATGAAAAAAATTGAAAAAAATAAAAAATACGTATTGACATTAAGGAAAGGTTCGTTTAATAAGGTTGGCAAGTGCTTAAAAACCACTAATAACTAGCGGGTAAACCACGATAAGGTTTCTCCCATTTCTTAAAATACTGACTTTCTTTTATGCTGTCATTGGCATATAACGATTTTGTCGGGTGTGCTTATACCATACAATACCCTTCGCGAGGGGAAAGTATAAGCAACGGACTAGTTACCGTGTTTTTAGCACCCGGCGCCCTTATGGGGTGTCAATTAAAAACTCTAAATAACTAGGATTACTAGCATGAACGCTACAGTTAAAAATCAAGAATCTTCCTTTTTTATTACAGATGATAATGGCTCTTTTAAAAAGAGAGAGTTTGCAAAAAAATACGAATTTACAGGTGAAACAATAGAGGTTGGCTTTAAAACGCTTCATAGGATTAGAGCTTTAAGAGATTTTGGAGATGTCAAAAAAGGGGACCTCGGCGGCTTTATAGGTAGTGAATACAATTTATCGCATCATGGCAATTGCTGGGTCGGAGGTAAAGCCAAGGTTTATGCTAATGCAAGGGTTTACGATAATGCCGTTGTAAGTGGTTATGCTCATGTTAATGTGGAAGCTTGTATTTATGAAAACGCCCGTGTTTATGGCAAGGCGGTTGTAGGTGGCTTTGTTTATGGAAATGCTGAGGTTTATGGTTTTGCACGTATTTATCCTCGTGCAAGAATTTATGGGAATGCTCACGTTCATTATAATGCTTGGGTTTTTAATGATACACATATTTTTGGTAATGCCAAGCTTTCTGGATATGCTTGCATTTATGCTGATGTAAAAGTTTATGGTAATGCCAAGGTTCTAGGCTTTTCAAAACTTTATAAAAATGCACACGTTCATGGGAACGCTGTTATTGAAGGGCATGCTGAAATTCATGGGATTATTTATGGTAATGCAAAAATATCAGGTTATTCAAAAATTTATGGGAAGGTTTCAGGCAAGGCAAAATTAAGAGAGTGTGATTTTGTTCATAGGGAAGGTGAGGTTTATAGTGGCAATAAAGTCATATATAACTCGAATAATATTTTAGAAAAAGCAGCGTAAATAACGGGGCGGGGGGCTGCTTTATAGCAAAAAAGCCGCGTCCTTTAAGACACGGCTTTTGTTTGCAACTGGAAACTTATACATTTTAAATGTTAAAATATATTACACAAAACGTGTAAAAATGCAAGCCTTAATACATAAAAACCG
>NZ_JBHIRW010000178.1:0-1382 GCF_042197445.1 Bartonella sp. AA1HLJMS
AAAGCTTCTGAACCAATCTGGCGATCCTTGCCATTGGCTATATCTAAAGAAACATCGCGGCTTCCATCAGCTTTATAGCCATAACAACTGTCTGTATAAGCCTGACAACCAAGATAAGTGTTTTTATAAGCTGTTGCCCCCAAATTAGTGAGCACATTGGCGTGGATATCGGCATTTCCCCCTGCTCTCATAGAGCTATAATGGTTGTCAATGGTATCAGCGTTAATGATGAGGTTGCCACTAGATTGTATTACCCCCGAAACAGTTGGTTTATGCGAAAATGCTTGTGTGACAGTCTTTTCTGTCATGTGTGACCGGTTATACCATCGATACCGTTCTATATTACTGTTTGTCTTGTCATATTTCCAAGTAAATGACTTGTAGACTGTTCCATCGTTTGAAATTGCGGCACCATAAGTTTCTTCTTTGCTCGACCAAAGCTTTTTATCAAATACAAATTCTTCTGTATGAAAGACATAATAATTCGGTACATAATTTGGTAGAGGTGGATGAGTAAGTTCATCCTTAGTGTGACCCTTTCCCCAAAGGTTGGGACCATCTTGATATAACATCCCATCACTGAGCCTATCAGAACCCTCTGGTTTTTGGAAAGAAATATCGCTATATTCCGTTTTTTCTGTGATGACAGGCGTGCTATCGGCTTCGTTTTTCAGGGTGTTGGTTTGGATATTTAAGTTTCCACCAGCTTGAATCAAGCCTGCTTTATTCACAAGGGAAAGGCTTTTTCCGCTGCCAGCTGCATTGATGAAACCCAAATCACCCTCTGCTAAAATGGCACCAAAATCATTCAACAAAACCCCATCAACTTGTAAAGCACCATTGCCCTTCACATAAATTAAGCCCGTTTTGCTGTTGGTCACATTGCCCGTCACGCTAAAGACTAAATCCTGCCCCGATGCCAATTGACCGCTATTTCTAAGCTCCCCCGTCTTGATCACGAAATCTCGTGCCGCTAAAACAGAAGTTGTCTCATCAACCATAACGCTTGGAGCAATAAAGAGAATATCTCCAGTCCCACCGCCATCTCTTACGGCTTGTAGCCGCGCATGGTGAATATCAAGAGCATTGGTGCTTTGAAAGTCTAAACCGCCATAAGCCAATTCGCTGCCCGAGACATCAATATGATCTGCAATTAAATACAGCGTTTGCGGCGTGTAAATATGAGAACGATTATTGCTTAAATCGAGAGTGTTTGCTGTCAATCTCACATCCCCCTCAGCAGACAACACATTCTCAACACTGATCTCTCCTGATACCGATGTCAATGTTGCACTGCCATAGCCTATGACCTGATCATAATAGATGTCGTTGCCTGCAAAAATTTCAATATTGCCACCACTGGCAATCTGACCAACCTTCAC
>NZ_JBHIRW010000179.1:0-1375 GCF_042197445.1 Bartonella sp. AA1HLJMS
GTCACTTTACGCTCTCTCTTAGAATATTATCGTCAACAAGCAAAATCACCCCGTGAATTGGGAACGCTGTTTGAAAATCTTGTCATGGCTTATCTTATGCATGACCCTCTCCATTTTGGACGATATGAAACGGTTGAGAGCTATTATGAATGGGCTAAAGAGCATGAAGGTTGGAATAAAAATGATATCGGTATTGATCTAGTTGCTAAGCTTCGTCATCAAGAAGGTTATGTGGCTATTCAATGTAAGTTTTATCAAGCAGACCATCAGATCAGTAAAAAGGATATTGATAGCTTTATCGCTGCCTCTGGAAAAGACATCTTTAAATATCGCCTTCTCGTTGATAGTACGGAAGTGGAATTAAGTGACAATGTGAATGCCATGATTAAAGGACAAGCGATACCCGTTTATCGTATTGACCTTCGTCATATGGAAAACAGTCGGATAGATTGGCAAATATTTGCAACAAAACAAGAAGTGGTTCTGAAATCAACAAAAGAGCCTCGTCCCCATCAAGAAGAAGCCATCAAGAAAGTCTGTGAAGGTTTACAAGAAGCAGACCGTGGCAAGCTGATTATGGCATGTGGAACGGGGAAAACTTTCACCAGTTTGAAGATAGCAGAAACCCTTGCTGGAAAAGGCAAGCGTGTTTTGTTTCTGGTGCCTTCTCTGGCTTTAGTCTCGCAAACGATCCGTGAATGGACAGCCGATGCACAAGTACCTTTGCGTTCTTTTGCTGTGTGTTCGGATACAAAAGTAGGCAAGCGTCGTAAAAACCAAGATGATATTGTTGGTATGGAAACATCAGATCTTGTTCTCCCTGCTACCACGGATGCACAGCCCTTGCCAAAGAAGCTTGCGAAAACCTCGCAGATGCAATGACGGTTATCTTTTCAACCTATCATTCCATTCAAGTGATTTCGGATGCACAAAATACCCATGGGTTACCTGAATTTGATCTGATCATTTGTGATGAAGCCCATAGAACAACTGGTGTTGTGTTGGGAACAGAAAAGCATGAATCTGAATTTATCAAGGTTCATGACAATAGCATTATTCGAGGCAAAAAACGCCTCTACATGACAGCAACCCCAAAGATCTTTAGTGACAAGCTGAAAAGGAATGCTTTCTTATCCAATAACGTTTTGGTGTCCATGGATAATGAAAAACTCTATGGCAAACAACTTTACACTTACAACTTTTCACGTGCTTTAGAGGATAAGCTGTTAGCACCTTGTAAAGTTATCATATTAGTTGTCAACGAAGAAGAAGTAAGCCAATCCATTCAACATCTGATAACCGATAAGAATTATGAACTTATTCTTGACGATAGGACCAAGATTAATGGCTGTTATAGAGCCCTTACCAAAATGGA
>NZ_JBHIRW010000180.1:0-1365 GCF_042197445.1 Bartonella sp. AA1HLJMS
TGCGGATATTGATGGCGATAACGTCATGTCCACTGGAGAAAAAGCATGGTGAAAAAATACGAATTGACTAATGAAACAATCGAAGTTGGGGGCAAAATCCTTCACCGCATTCGTGCTTTAAGGGATTTTGATGATGTTAAAGCAGACGACCTAGGCGGTTTTATACAAAAAGAAGACAATCTAAGTCATGATGGCAATTGCTGGGTAGGTGATGATGCAAAAGTCTATGGTTATGCCAAGGTTTTTGATGATGCACATGTTTATGGAAACGCTCGTGTAGATGGTCATGCAAGAGTTTATGACAAAGCCAAGGTTTATGGTGATGCTTATATTTATAACATTGCTGATATTTACGAAAATGCATGTGTTTTTGGTAGTGCATCTGTTACCGGAGAAACTAATATTTTTGGTAATGCGCAGATTTTTGGACATGCTCGTGTTTTTGCCAGTGCACAAATCTACGAAAATGCACAAGTTTCCGGTGGTGCATTTATTAGTGGAAAAGCTGAAATTTATGGAAATGCTAAAATCTATGACAGTCCATTGATTTCCATCAGAGCAAAAGTTGGGGGAAATGCCAAAATCTGTGGTGATGCATTTATTCATGGAAACGCAGAGATCATCAATGATGAAATCATCACAACGGGCATGAGGCAATAAACCATGGAAAAGAAATACGAACTTACTGATGAAACAATTGAGTTTGATGGATACCTTACGCTTTACCGCATACGTGCATTAAAAGATTTTGGTGATGTTAAGGCTGGGGACCTTGGGGGCTTTGTAGAGTATGAAGACAATTTAAGTCAAAAAGACGATTGCTGGATTTATAATGATGCCAAGGCGTATTGTTGTGCCAAGATTTACGATAGTGCTAAGGTTTATGATAAAGCACAAATTGGTGATTGTGCCGAGATTTTTGGCAATGCAAAAATTTATAATAACGTCAAAATATATGATGGACATATTTTTGGACACACACAAATTTATGGAAATGTGATTATTTATGCCGATTCAAGAATTTATGGCAATGTAAAAATTTATGATAATTCAGAAGATTGTAAACAAACTATGACCGCCCAGAACGGCGACTCTTCAACAAAAGACGACATTCCTTTCTAGCAACACAAACCAACTTTTAACACCAGCGTGATTCACGCCACGGGGGAATTGCGCGCAATGTAGGAAATCAAGATGAAAAATTCTACTTTTTTAAAAGAAATGGCAGAAAAATATGGATTTTCTGCTGAAGAATTTCGAGAAACAATCATAAAAACTTGTATTGGATATAAAAATGCTAATGTCATCACTGATGCAGAATTTGCCGTTTTTCTTTTTGTTGCCAATACTTATGGACTTAACCCT
>NZ_JBHIRW010000181.1:0-1354 GCF_042197445.1 Bartonella sp. AA1HLJMS
ATTTGTGAACCGTTCGAACTCTAACAGCGCCTCATCATGCGTTAATCCTTGATCGATTGCGTATTGCAAATTAGGTTTGAAATCCTCTGGCAATCGACAACCGCGATTAGCTTGCGCTCGTTTTGCTTTTTTGGGAACGTTCTCTTGCTCGTGAATGGAAGGTTGGTTGTCTGATGAGGTTTCGATTTGCTCTGATGTGATCTCAACAGCAGCAACCTCTGTTGGCTCGTCAACCAAATCGATTGTTTCTAAATCTTCAGAACCAATTTCTTTTTTTGCTAAAACGATAGTTTTAGTTTTTTTATTATAACTGTTAATGTTAGTGTTATTGTTTATGTTATATATATAGGCATCATTAAGCATGTCGTAAGCATCATGCTTAGCATCCTTAAGCATACTGTTAGCATCATGCTTAATAACTTTAGCATCGTTAAGCATGGCTTTAGCATTGTTTTTATCAGTATTTTCAATGGCTTTAGCATCATCACAAGCATCATTTGTATGTTTATCCCATCTTGCCTGCGCTGCTTTCTTTGCTCTCTCTGATAACTTCTTTGACCGAGATGTCTTCGATACCTTATCTAAGCTTTCATTAGAGTTATTGAGTTCTTCTTCAACTTTTAAACTCCATAAACACCCATCGTCTAAACGTTCGATATGACCCGTGCTTATTAAAACTTCTAACGCTTTCATAAACATTTTTACTGAACAACCAGTGTAATTAGCCCAGACCTTTGTGTTATTTAAAAGCGGCTCTCCAGTATAAAGCATTTGCAAACGCAATTTTATATAAACATTGCATTCAATGGGAGATAAACAAGCAAGATCAAGAATCCACCTATCTGCAAACAGCCTCGTCCACGGTAATTTACTGGACATATATACCCCCTTCTTTCATTAAATATAAAATTGCTAAAGCATCTGCTTCGTTGTCGTCTTTAGGCGTATGTCCTTTTGCACACACCGCCTTAATCATTTTTACTTTTGATGCGTTTCCTTTTCCTGTTGTTGCTTTCTTAATTGTGCCAACAGGAATGCCTTCATACGGTATCTGATGATGTTCACACCACGTCGTTAAGGTTGATAACAAGTCACCGTAAATATGCACTGCATCAGTACTATTATGACGCCTCACTTCTTCAAAATACACCGCGTCAATGCTGTCTACTGTCTGTTTTATTTCTGATAGACATCTCTTAAAGCGTAAATAATGCATTCCACCGACTTCAAAATATCGGGGGTGGAAATTCATGACACCACTAATGATGTGACCATCCGCACCGCATATCGCCCAGCCTGTCTTGGTCCCTAGATCAAGACATAAAATGGTTTGTGCGTTAGTGATCATAATCCC
>NZ_JBHIRW010000182.1:0-1351 GCF_042197445.1 Bartonella sp. AA1HLJMS
GTGAAGGTTGGTCAGATTGCCAGTGGTGGCAATATTGAAATTTTTGCAGGCAACGACATCTATTATGATCAGGTCATTGGCTATGGCAGTGCAACCCTGACCTCGGTATCAGGAGGGATCAGCGTTGAGAATGTGCTGTCTGCTACGGGGGATGTGAGATTGACAGCAAACACACTGGATTTGAGCAATGATCGTTCTCATATTTACACGCCGCAAACGCTATATTTAACTGCGGATCATATTTATGTCTCGGGCAGCACGCTGATTTATGGTGGTTTAGATTTTCAAAGCACCAATGTTCTTGATATTCACCATGCACGGCTACAAGCCATTACCGATGAAGGAGGGACTGGAGATATTCTTTTTGTTGCTCCAGGCGTTATGGTGGATCAGTTCACATCGGTTTTAGCAGCACGAGATTTTATCATCAAAACCGGGGAGCTTGAAAATAGCGGTCAATTGGCAGCGGGTCATGATTTAGCTTTTAGCGTGACGGGCGATGTGACCAACAGCAAAACGGGTTTAATTTATGTAAAGGGCAATGGTGCTTTACAAGTTGATGGGGCTTTGCTCAATGATTTTGGCGCTATTATGGCAGAAGGCAATTTATTTTTCACCAATGCAGCTGGTACTGGAAAAAGCCTTTCGCTTGTGAATAAAGCGGGCTTTATTCAAGCCGGTGGAAACTTAAATATCCAAACCAACACCTTGAAAAACGAAGCCGATAGCACGCCTGTCATCACAGAAAAAACGGAATATAGCGATATTTCTTTCCAAAGACCAAAGGGTTCTGATCAACTCAGTGATGGGATGTTATATCAAGATGGTCCCAACCTTTGGGGAAAGGGTCACTTTGAGGATAGAACAATAGTTATTGCACACCAGTATATACCTAGGGAAGTATTTGTATTTGATAAAAAGCTTTGGGCTAACAAAGAGGGAACCTATGGCACGGCAACTTTGGAAGATGGAGCATTTTATAGGGCATTTACTTGGAAATATGATAAAACAAAAAGTAATATAAGACGGTATCAATGGAATAATCAGTCACATATGACAGAAGAAACTGTCACGCAGGGGTTTTCGCATAAGCCCACCATTCAGGGGATGATACAATCTCACGGCAATCTCATCATTAACGCCGATAACATTGACAACCATTATAGTCTTATAGAAGCAGGGGGAAATGCCTATATCCACGCCAATGTGCTCACCAATTTGGGTGCAACAACTTATAAAAACACCTATATGGGTTGTAACGCAAATACAGACAATTGTTATGGCTATAAAGCTGATGGAAGCCGCGATGTTTCTTTAGATATAGCCAATGGCAAGGATCGCCAGATTGGTT
>NZ_JBHIRW010000183.1:0-1347 GCF_042197445.1 Bartonella sp. AA1HLJMS
TGGAGCCTGCTGTGTATTTTCTGATGTCATAAAATACGCCCTCCAGATAATAAAAAACCCCGCATTTGCGGGGATTCAAAACTGCACTGTCCCTCGTTTAGATACAATACAACCAAGTACAGTGCTGTCATTAAATACGATTTGCTACACTTTGTCAACACTAAAATAACACATATTGATAATTTCAAAGGGAATCAGTTAAACAGCACTTATGAATAATTAAGGGTTCAAAATGATGAAATCATTATCCATAACACGCATCATAACATTTATAGCTTTCTTTTCTATATCAGCGCTACCTGCATCAGCGTCATTTGGATTTATAGACAAATTGACGCGTATGTTTACAAGTGTAGATACTATAGAGAAGTATAATCAACTTTACAATAAATACGTAAGTGAATCATATATTGGCTCTATGCATTCTGAAAAGGTACGCAAAGCAGAAGAACTTTCACTCAGAAATGGCGGAGAATATTCATTTTTTAACAAGGAAGATATATTGTATCGTCACATATCAGTTGTTGGTTGTGCATCCCTTATGAGTTTATTGCGGGGTGATTATAATAAGGAGATGTCGCAAATGGATCTACCCAATGTAATAAAGCGTTTACGCGATGAATATGATTGGAGTGAAAGCGATTTTATGTGGGCATACGACGTGGTCAATGATAACGAGGATCCAATGATTTATTATGCAAAAAAATTTATGACGGCTATAGATAAGCGTTACGATTTCAGAAAAGAACAAGTAGATAACATAGTATCTCACGTGAAAACAAATGATCATAAATGGTTAAAGGAACTCAGTGAACATTGCGGAAACTTACGAAGGATATACTATATAATGCAACCGTAATAGAGCTTGTCATTTACGATCAAAATGTTTCTGAAGCACATTAAGAGCAACGCGCAGTGAATTCACAAGGTGGGGTAGCATTTGATCTTCTATAACGAGGTACTGTAGCGCAGCGTGAAGATTGTACTGTCTATAAAGGCATTGTGCTTCTTTTAGTGCCTCTTGCGTGTTTATAAACTGCTCTGTTGCAAATTCTACCCATTTATCTCTTGCCTTATCATCAGATGATGATGGCATTTCGTCATAAATTGCATTAGGCAAGCCTTTTGCACAAAGGTAATTATTCCTTATCTGTAAATACTGTTGCGCGGCGTCGTATTGCTCTTGAGTAATCACGCCTTGCAAGCAAAGCCGCCCGATATAGGTACCAGAAAGTGGATTTTTTGCCTCTTGTAGCGTTAAACCAAAGCACTTTGCACGCATTTCTATTGCCAATTTATCAACGGCTTCACGCGGTGCTTTTGCACGTGATATACGTCCGTTTGGTT
>NZ_JBHIRW010000184.1:0-1341 GCF_042197445.1 Bartonella sp. AA1HLJMS
CTGCTTGACTCACTGGTTGGGACCCAGCATGCGCCTCTTTCTTCACACATGAGATCTGTTTTTCGGTGCTCGGCATGTTCATGACCACAATGGGCACAAACAAACACAGCTTTTTCTGGAGCCCCTTTCGGCCATTTGATTTGTGACCAAACAATCGGCTGGAGTGTACCACATGCATCACAAGGCACGTTGTAATATCGCTGGTCTCCTAGCACAAAATCCTTGGCAATACGGCTTGTGTCACGGTGGGTGGGTGTGGACAATTTAAAGATCTTTCGTTGTACAAAGGTCGAGGTACGCTTTTCCGCAATCATCACCGGATCACCTTCGTTATCCACACTGAGAGGATAACCATCCACTTCATCCAAAATCAGATAACGAATAGGCATGGAACGCAAACCAGCAGCACTGTTTGCCCCTGTAAGCATCAGTGCACCACCATCAAACTCTTTCGAAAACATGGTATTCCCGCTGTCACGTGCTCGTGCTGGGGCTATGCGTTCACTTAAAACTGGACTTGCCATAATCATAGGATCAAGCCGCGTCTTTGAAAGCTTTTTGGCTGTCTCAACGGTCGGCATGACATAAAGAGCAGGTCCTGGACTATAATGAATAGCATAACCGCAGAAATTTAATCCTGCCTCTGACATGCCAACTTGCGCCCCTTTCATGACAATAGTTGTTTCAATTGGCACGTAAGAGGAAAGATTATCCATGATTTCACGCAAATAGGGGGTACGCTTTGTTCTCCACAATCCAGGTTCAGCACTTGCTACGGTGCTAAGGTATCTATTCTTATCCGCCCATTGCGAAACCGTATACGGTGGGTCCGGTTGTCGTGCGTTATTGGCATGGGCGAAAAATTCTTCGACTGCATTGTCATCCATTATTCGTTTCTTGCAAGTTCTCTAACTCTGGAGAATGAGGATCATGAAAAGGCACTGGAATATTAACCGCCTCAAGTAAAGCGGTTCTCATAGTGTAATCAATAGCACCAATAAGGCTGGCTGCATCACATCCAACTTGTGCAGCAATGCTTGCACCAAAACGATGAGGAAAATTCAACATAGCATCACGGTGCGCTCTTCCAAACTCACGAGCTGCTCTCTTGACTTCTTCACGGTCAACGGTTGTTTCGCGCAATCGTTCAAGTGCAATCTTTTCGCTTTCAAGAGCAACTTGCATTCGCTCCAGTTTTATCTTGTATTCATTAGCGCCCTCTGTAGAGGCTTGTTTGATCTTTGTCCGCGGTTGACCATCAGGCGCTAAAAATGGAGCAGGGCGCTTTGTTGGATTCTCATTCCAGATAGCTGTTGCAAGCGCTTCATTGACAGAACCATC
>NZ_JBHIRW010000185.1:0-1330 GCF_042197445.1 Bartonella sp. AA1HLJMS
AACAGCAACAATCCATCTTCACTCACCACCTCATCCCAGAGCCAAAATGCCTCTGTCGCCCGCACAAATGCCTTAAAACGCGGCAAGGAAATATCTACCTGCTTACTTTCTGCCACATAAGCATCCAAACTCGCCTTACTTAAACACCCAATCCCTAAATAATGCGCCATACGCTCCGCAATCACACTGCGCTCATGCCGGCATTCTCTCAAAGCCCGCGCCATCGCACGCTTAATGCGCGAGCGAAACCGCCCTAAATCAATCTGTGCAACGGGTTCACGACAAGGAAAAACCGGCTTTTGGAAAAAATCAAGCTGCCCGCAACCATGCCTCTTCATGCCTGCTCCTCCCCCCGTTCTCTTGCAAGATAATCACAAAACCGCGCCTTTGTCTGCGCATCTGCTCTCTGCCAAACACCCAATAACTGAGCAAAAATCCGTTCCTGTTCATTAATTTGCGGTGGCGTATTAATCCCATTGACCAAATCAACAGCCCGCCGTAAATCCCCCTCAACCTGTTGCAAAGCAATTGCCACACGCCGTTGCGCAACCGGCTCCATCTTGGCTAATTTTAACAACTGCGCTTGATTATCAGCCAATGCCGTCCCCCGCAAAACAGAGCGTAATTCTGGCTGTAAATGCTGGGCAATACAGTTGAGACGTTTCACGACATCTTGAGAGAAACCAATGCGGTCCGCCACATGTTTAGCAAAAGATAAAGTTCTCCTCTTGCCATCTTCTCCCTCCATTTGAGCAATAGGGACAACTTGTCCCAATTGCTCACCACCGATCAAAGGGACAAGTTGTCCCTTTGATTTTTCATCCCCTTCACTCCCGATTTTATTGTGATCTGAAGTTGCATTGCTGTCCCTTTGAGAAATAGGTGCAAGTTGCACCAATTTCTCAAAATCTGTCTCACCACCGATCAAAGGTGCAACTTGCACCTTTGATTTTTTATTTCGACCAACCTTAATCTCCCCATACTTCTTTTCCCACAATTCGCGGTAAGTCTGGACAAAAAGCGCACGGTCAATAACAGACAATTCATTGCGAAAAAGGTTTTCAGCTACTTCTAAAAGCGCAGCATTGTCCTTATCCGCCTGCACCACAACAGCATCAATGTCACTATAGCCCAAAAGCTCAGCAGCACGAAGCCGATGCGCACCAGCTATAAGCGTGTAATTACCCTCTTTAGCATTGGGGGTATGGCGCACCGTAATCGGATTCATCAATCCCTCCCGCGCCATTGATTGCGCAAGTGCCTTGGCATGCTCATCATCCACAGGGCGTATACGCTCCGGCACCACAATCACATCAAGAGCAAGCTTTTG
>NZ_JBHIRW010000186.1:0-1318 GCF_042197445.1 Bartonella sp. AA1HLJMS
ACATCCTCATCACGCGTATTGTCTTTAGAGAGGGTTTCAGACAAAAGAGCACGGGCTGTTTCAAGATCTCCTTTTTTGATTGCTTTATGGGCTTGTTTTTTCTTTTCGGATTTGTCTAAAGTTTCAAGTATCTCTTCAATTTCTTGTCTCTCTTTCTGCTTTAGCCAGTCTTTATACCATTTCTTTTGAAGGCAAGTGATGGGAGTTAAAGCGGCTTGCATGGTAGGTGTTTTCATGGTTGAAGGTTGACCAATAAGAGCGCCCCAGAGATTAGGGACAATCTTCCAATCATCATGTTGTTTTGGAGCAATCCGCACGCCATTGCCGATGAGAGCAGCCAAGCCACACAAAGCAGCGACAGCCACAAAATCAAGAGGCGCTTGTTGACGGTCAGCAACGTCATAAACATAGCGACTTAAAGTTAAAGGCATTTGCGCAGCATGAAAAGACTCGACGGGTAAGAGAGTATATTCAAGTGGTTTTAATTCCCCCCAACCGTTTTGTTGCAATGCTTGTTTATAAGGAATGGCTTCTAAACAAGTCTTATCATTTAAAGAGCCATTATCGTTATCATTGAATGAAACATTTTGATTGTTGGTATCGACAATATTGTTTTTATTCTCTCTCATTTATTTATACCTTTCAGTATCAAAACATCATTGAAATCTAGACCGTAGGGGGCTTGCATGATAAAAACCTCAAAGCCTTGTCTATAGGCACGCGCAGCGAGGTTAAAACCTGCTTTACGACCCGCATCATCGCCGTCCATTGCAATTGTCAGATGTCCTTTTGTATGGGGTAAATTCACACGCATCATGCCACTGGTTGAAAGAGACGCCCATAAAAATTCACGGGCTCAGATAACAACCCAGACAGTAGAGCCAGACCGGTTTCAATGCCTTCACAAATGACCAGATGTTTTGGATTGGCTTGACTTAAATACACAGCACCTCCAGTGACAGAACCCAACATGGCTTTGGCTGGTTTTTGATCTGTTTTACAGCCATTGTCTTTTAAAAAGGTTCTATGAATAGCAAAGGAACCAGCGCCCTTAACAAGAGCCACCAACGCGGGCAGTGTACCCCCAGAGGGGTGTGGACATTTGTCGTAAAAGCGTAAATCAGGAGGCAAATCACATGTAATACCCCGCATACGTAAATAGGTTTCTGCTAAAGTGTTTTTAATAGGTTGGCTTTGTTGCCAAATTGCTTTTGCTCTCTCTGCTTTCTGTTTTGCTCGTGTGAGATCAGCACAAAACTGTTTGGAGAAAGAGAGCGTCTGATCATAAGCTTTATCAAAAAAGGCTTGTTTTCCAAGC
>NZ_JBHIRW010000187.1:0-1300 GCF_042197445.1 Bartonella sp. AA1HLJMS
GATGGAAGCATGACATAAAGTGGGCATTCTCCATCCCGAAACTGCGTATAATCAAAGTAAAAGGTTTCACCAAAATCTGTACTGCTAACGGCAAGCTGTTCTGGTGTCACAAAACCATGTTTTCTATAATAATTTAAGTTTTGTAAAACAATGTCATCAAAAGGAATATCTTCTCCACACTCTTTATAAAGGCTATAGATTTCATAACCAGCAATGTCTCCTCCTTTATAATGTTTTAAAAAAGTTTTATAGGAAGATGTGAATTGTAAACCGAGAGCTTTCTCCGCCTTTTCAATCACGAGATCATCAACCGCATTTTCTGCAATCCCAAAACTAACAATATCACCATCATATTTATCAACTAATTCTATGACATCCGCTAAGGTATAGGTTTTCATCAATTATCCTCCATAAATTATTTTATAAGTTTCTTTTTTCTCTTTTCATCAACCGTAGAGAATTACTGCCGGTGCTCCTGTCCCCATCTGTCAAAATCTATCCCTATGATACTCCATTTCATATCGATTATTCCTCCTAAATTATTGTTTGTTCTCTATATCCTTTAGCGCGTTCCTTCCAATATTCCTCTCTCCACTTACCAAACTTTTTTCTCTTATCAATTTCACCTCTTCCATAGTTTTTTCCAAAAACTCTTGTAAAAAGGGAGAGGTTGCAGACTAGGAGTATTCTCAGTCTTTTCAATTGGTTTATCACCATCAGGTATCTCAACTCCCGCGTGTACTTTAATTCTTTTGCAAAGGAATTCATAAAAATTACTTGCGTAATATTCGTAATCTTCAGATGTATACTTGAGATAGAGTGGGCATTCACCATCCCGAAACTGTGTATAATCAAAATAAAAGGTTTCACCAAAATCAGCATCACAAACGACAAGTTGTTCTGGTGTCGTAAAACCACGTTTTCTATCATTTAAGTTTTGGAAAACAACGTCATTAACAGAAACACCTATAGGATGCTCATAAAGACTATAGATTTCTTCACCACTAATGTCCCCACCTTTATAATGTTTCAAAAAACTCTTGTAAGAGGATGTGAATTGTAAACCAAGAGCTTTCTCAGCCCTTTCAATTACAAGATCATCAACTGCATCATCTTCAGTACGAAAATGGATAATCTCATCATCATATTTATTCACTTTATCAATTAATATTACAACATCAGCTAAGGTATAGGTTTTCATAGATGATCCTCAAAACTTGCGTAACGCTCCATATTTCCTCTATCAATTTCACCTCTTCCATAGTTTTTTCCAAAAGCTCTTGTAAAAAGGGATAGGTTG
>NZ_JBHIRW010000188.1:0-1300 GCF_042197445.1 Bartonella sp. AA1HLJMS
TGTGTAAAGAGTGCTGATGATTTTTGGAAGTTCGTAACAGCAGGGCGTGAACTGGGTCATTTGCACGTGAATTATGAAACTGTAAAACCTTATCCAGTCACCTTTAAAAAGGGTAATCCAAAACAGACAGAGATCTCTACTCCCGAAGAATTTTACTACGTTACAGAAATGAAATTTTCTGGGAATAGTAAGGAAAAGGATAAATCGACTGTTTTTTATAATAGCAATATCGTCATGACGGATATACCTCTTAAAGCTTATGAGTATATAGTCAATGGAAAGCCTGCTCTTGAATGGGTTATGGAACGTCAATGTGTTAAAACAGATAAAAAGAGCGGCATTGTTAATGATGCTAATCGCTATGCTGTTGAAACCATTGGCAACCCTGCCTACCCTCTAGAGTTATTTCAAAAGGTTATTACCGTAAGTTTAGAAACAATGAAAATCGTAAAAAACTTACCAAAATTAGAAATTAAAGAAACTGAATAACTTATAAAGCATGCTTACATAATGGGTATGCTAAATTCACAAGGGGTATAGAGCTTATAACCATAATCTATACCTCTCTTGTTAAGTTGATTAGATACAATCTCAAAAAGACAGTTTATATGCGTTATTCTAAAAAGAAATCATTTGCACTTTTAAATACTCTTATTTGGATTGCTTTAAGACTTTTAAGAAACCCACTCTTAAATAGAATTAGATTTTTTTACATTGCTGTTAAGAGATTATATCGCAATCTAAAATGATAGCTTTATTGTTTTCAAAAGCTTTGTTTAAAGAGAGTTATGTATATTCATTTTGTTTATAGGTTTTGAAGGTGTAAAAATCGTCACCCCTCCTCAAAACGTATATTATTAGTTGAATTTATAGGTTGTGTTATCAATATGAGTTGTTTTTTAAAGGTCTGTAAAATCTTAACCTATTAAAATATAATGTTTTTACTTTTTATTGTTTTTTTATCTAAAAAGAGCAACCGTCAAAACCCAAAACCCCGTCAAAACTCATAACCATAAGGGTCTTGATAGCATTTCTTATGAGTTACAAACCAACTTTTGAAAGGCTTTACAGGATCATACGCTTTTCATAAGACATGTTTTAATCACTCACTAAAATAATCTATTTTGTCAGTTCAATTTACTGACACATAACTGACAAATATATATTGTTAGTTGAATTTATGGGTTACTATTTAAAAGGTTGTATCATTAAAAATACTAACATATTGAAATATATTGATTTTAATTTTCTCTCATTAAAAAAATAATATAGGCTCTAAAAAGAACTGACAACACTGACA
>NZ_JBHIRW010000189.1:0-1291 GCF_042197445.1 Bartonella sp. AA1HLJMS
CATCAGCCAGCATCATCGACTGCTTCTACCATTGTTGCACCTACTTTTTCATGGACAGGTCTTTATTTAGGTGTCCAGGCTGGTGGTTTTTCGAGCAAAGCTGATATGGCTCTTGTTGGTCAAGAAAAGAGTTTACCACTAGATAAAGAGTTCTCTCCTAAACTTTCAGGTTTTGTAGGTGGTTTTTATGCAGGTTCTAATATTGATCTCGGTGATAACTTTATTTTTGGCATCGATACGGATTTAATGGTATCTGGAAAAAAACACACAAAGACCATTACCATAGGAGCGGCTGATAACACTACAGTAGAAAATGCAGTCGTAAGATCCCGCAGATCCGCAAAACCACAAACATCTCCAATCTCACAAGCAACAGCAGGAGTACAAACGCAAAAAGACACCTCAAGAGCACCTGCAGGTACAGGAACTACAACAGGAGGGACTCCAACAGCAGGATCCACGTCAGAACAATCTGTTGCAGCGCAATCCAGTCAAGCACTAACTAGATCAGTAAATACAGTTCAACAACCACAAACAGGAGCAACACAATCAAATAAAGCAGCAATAACTAGAAGTTCTGGCAATGTCAATTCAACAGCAGAAAAAACAGTGGTAGTGGGAAGGGGAAATTCAGGAGTTTCAACACCACCATTAAAAACGCCATCTGCATCGCCAATACCACAATCAGCATCCTCTAGACAGACGGTGAGTTCAGTGCAATCGCCATCGTCCTCATTGGAAAGATCAGGTACAGGACCGACATCGGTAAGCAGGGTAAATGGATTAAAATCACCTGCACCTAAATCAACATCCTCTACCACAGGAGCAAGCTCACCAGAGCAGTCAACGCTCCTATTGGCAAGATCAGACATAGGAGATCAACCATCAGTAGGAGGAACAAATGGAGTAACTGGGTCTGCAAAATCTGCAGAAACATCATCTGTATCAGCAGGGGCTGTACAAGTGCAAGCTACTCCAATAAAATCGGTTGCTGTAAAACCCGCGCCCTTTATCTCATCAACGGGAACAGAATCAAGTCAGCCAGCAGCAAAAGCACCTGCATCGGAACAATCATCATTAAAAGAAAGAACAGTACCGAGCGGAGGGACATTTGTCCTCGCGAGATCAGGATCATCTTCTGAAACAGCAAAAGCTTCCAATGGAACAAGCGGAGCCCAATACGGAGGTCATCATGGCACCCATGGTAGCGGAAATGCTAATCCACATGCTTCTCGTTCTCATGGTGGACAGAATATGGCTGGACACGGTGCACAAAGTACACAAGCGGTGG
>NZ_JBHIRW010000190.1:0-1288 GCF_042197445.1 Bartonella sp. AA1HLJMS
AATCGGTTATCGCATTTCTCATTTGATGATTTCATCCACTCTTTAACGCCTAATTTGTAAGCTTCTTCAAATGTTGGTATCTTTTCATCAAGGACTAGGTCTTTTTTCTCTTCTTTATCTCTCTCTTTACAAACCTCCATTGCCCTTTCAACCGTAGAGTAACAACAACTTTTATCAAAGGCAATATATCCTTCTTTCACCGTATCAATAAGCATCTTATAGTAAATGAAAGTTTCTCTTGCCGTCTTATAATCACTGGAAACATCATACAATAAGGATAGAAGCTCTCTTTTACAAATGCACAGTACACTACTGTCACCAGGCATACTCCCAAATCCTCCCAGTTTTTTTAGCGTTTCATATTCAGTATATTTAGGTATGTCTTCAAAGTAAATTTCCAGAGATGCTAAGTCACGATAGAGCCCTGAAGCTTTATCCTTTTGTTGCTGTTCGTATTCAGCTGTAATCATATCATCAATCATATATAACCACCAATGAAACAACAGCATTGTAGGCTTATAGCGCTTTTTTTTCGTCAAAGGATCCACAAACTTTCGTAATGTGACACCATTCTGTCTCATGAATCGCACAACTTTAGGATAAGTTTCTTTAAAAATTGGACGCATCATTAATTCATTTATTTTTTTGATATGTTCATCAGTAAATTCTACTTCCAGCGCCTTTTCATAGAGAAAAAATATATCTACATATCCTTGAGCACAAATATCTTGTACCATTGGATGCTGCTGTTTTTTAGATTCATAAGATTCAGAAATGTATCCAATTTTTTTTATCTCTAATATACTCCTTTCCCATTCCTTTACTTCTTCATCCCATTGTTTAATCCATTTTGGCGATATTTTTTGAGTTTTTTTAACAAGCCTTTGTTCCCATTGTGCAATAATATCTTGGTATATCGCGCACTCTCGATCTTTTAGCTGCAGTAATTTTTCAAACTGTTCAAGTTGTTCATTTAATTGCTTTTTCTGATAATTTGCTAACCAAAGACTATAGATTATGCTCCCTATTATAACTATTCCTACTATAACTATGAAAGTATCGTGATCACTCATTCTTGCTTTCTTTTATTTTCACCAATATTTAACGCAGCTCTTTTATCGATTTCTCAATATTGTATCATTATGTGTACATATGATTTGAAAATCACTACATATTATATTTTAATAAAAACAACACACAAAATATAGATATTTTTATTGGTAAAATAAAACAATTTGTATTTAATTGTACTGCTCTAATGATTTATGCACTTTTAAGAAGAGCTTTA
>NZ_JBHIRW010000191.1:0-1287 GCF_042197445.1 Bartonella sp. AA1HLJMS
GCTACAAAGGCATGTGCAGTGTCGCTCCAATTCAAGGAATCACTCTTTGCTTCAGCAATATCTTTGCTAATTTCATCCTTAATATTCGTGATAGAATTATTCACATTCGCGAAAGAAGTTCCTACACCAGCAAATGCTTCCGATACAGTATCATACTTCTTCTCTTCAACTTTAGTACCATCCTCATTAACGATCTTAACTTTGAAACTTGGAGCCGTCCAAGCGCCACCTGCATAACTAGCATCACCACCTAAAGACTGCGCAACACTGTTACCTAGAGCATATAGCTGATTTCCTGTTACAGCATCGCTTGAGTCTTTAGTGATATCCCCATTTGCAAGCGACGTTATCTTGCTGTTCGTCTTGCTTTCCTTGTACCCATGCTTGGCTACAAACGCCTCTGCGTCCTTATTCCACAACAGCGCATCGCCTTGGACAGATTCTGTGATATTCGTGACTTTGTCATTAAAGTCTTTAACCACATTCGTGAAAGAATTACCAACACCTGAAAGAGCTTCTGAAACACTATCGTACTCAGCTTCTTCTGATGTGCCATCTTCTTTAAGGTGTGTAACTTTAAATCTAGGCAACAACCATTGATTTTTCTCATACTTAGCATCACCGTTTAAGTACGATGCAAGATCTTTTCCTAAGGAATAAAATTGGGAGCCATTTACTGCATCTGTAGATTCTTTCGTAATATCTCCTGCCGCAAGGAACTTAATCTTGCTATTTGTCTTTGCACCGTCTTTTCCTCCATGCAAGGCTACAAAGGATTTTTCACCCTCGCTCCATGATAAAGAATCTTGTGCAACTCCTTCTGAGACTTCCTTAATCCGTGCATTCACATTTTTGATATTCTCATCAAGACCAGTAAATGCACTACCAACATTATCAAAAGAGCCATTTGTTATATTACCAGCTGTATCAACCTTGGATAACTTGTAGGTTGGTCCTGTAAACGTACCCTCAACAAATTTTGCATCGCCACCAAGGAATTTAGCTACATTCTGAGAAATCGTGTTGATCTGACTACCATTAACCGCATCATGTGAACTCTCACCAATGGCACCATCTTTTACATTATGAAGTGCAACTGGTCCTGCATCCTTACCTTTACCTAAAGTCACACTCGTGTAATCAATGCCGCCATTCTCACCCTCTTTTTTATCGTAATGAACAACAGCCGAGCCATCTGACTGAAGGCTGGTAGAAAGATCCTTCAAACCTTTATCAAGCTGACCTTTGTTAACAGCTTCATTATCCTTTGTTGCTTCACCAACACCT
>NZ_JBHIRW010000192.1:0-1279 GCF_042197445.1 Bartonella sp. AA1HLJMS
TTAAAACGCAAGTAACGCATTCCACCGCCTTCAAAACGGCGCGATTGAAAATTCACGGTACCACTGAATATGTCACCACTTGCACCACGTATCGCCCACCCCGTTTTGGTACCTAGATCAAAACAAAGAATCGTGTTAATCACCGCTCCTCTCCATACAAAACGTATTTTATAAAATTACTGTTTTCCCAAAGCGGAGGAGAAAGAGATATGAGAAATATGCAAGAAAATTTTGTAGAATTAACTGACATTACAATTAACATGAACAATAAATTGAATAACATTGAAACAGAACTCGCAACATTCAAAAGACAAAGTATATTGAAAAAAGACCTTCCCCAAATGATAAGAAATTCCTTAGAAACTTTGTGGACAGAAAACATAGCAGAAGGTTTAGGACCAAAGATGAAAGTTGAGATCTTTAATCTTAAACCTGAAGATCTATCACCAGAAGGTATTCTCATAGAATTTTCCATCAAAAACCCCACAGACCGACCAATGAAAATGAACTATATACGAATAGATGAAAATAGCCCTTTCGAATTCGTTCAAGCATTCTATCCAACTCCTTATCCATACTCTCAAAGCTCTCCAAGAAGCATTCTTAAAACATCTCCCAAATGTATCGATTTAATAACTCCCGTTACAACAAATCCTGTCATCCAAAACAACGTATTAGAAAGAGGAATTGACCTATTTACAGTGAATGGTGGGGATAGTTTTCAATGGGAATTAAAAATTCGCTCCATAGAAACAGAAAATCATGATAAACTATCCGTTCCGATCTTTATCTTAGAACATACTTCATCATATGACCCACATAAAACACTTGAAGTTCGCTTTTGGCCCAGCTTTTTTCGAAAATTAAGTCATCAACGATGATAATCTTATAAGATTGGGAATTAGGTTTTACTTATCTTCTCACCTATTAAGGTGAGAAGATAAAAGTATTTATTAGTTTGTTCTTTTTCATGAATCATAACCTCCAAAGGTTCCTATAACTCTTCTTTCTTGTACTTTCTTTTTCAACTCTTCAATTGACATATTTAACTTTACAATTAATATATCTTTTTCCTTCAGTTCTGTTTTGAGCTCTTGTTCTCTATTGCGATAGAGCAAAACAAAAAAGAACATAGCGATAACACAAAAGAACATAACCGCATTGGTAGTAAAAAACGTAATAATTGCTACTAAACTCATCTTTCTCTCCTCACTTACCCTTCTTCTTACTCTTCTTATTCTTATGAGGCGGCGCTTTTACTGCTTCATCACGCGGCTTA
>NZ_JBHIRW010000193.1:0-1277 GCF_042197445.1 Bartonella sp. AA1HLJMS
ACCTATGGAACGCAAGAGTTTGTTGATAACTACAAAAGCGCACTTGCCGAGTTACAAGGGCTTATACTTCCTAAATCCAAAACCGGTAAACTTGTTGAAGGGTCATTTGCATGGCTGCTTAAACAATACTTTAACAGCGTTCATTGGCATAGCCTTGCTAAAGCTACGAAAAGACAAAGAGAACTTATCCTTATGAAGGTATGTGATGCTATAGGAAACATTCCATACAGAGAAATAAAGAAATCACATATTACAGCGGGTGTTGAACGCCGCAAAGAAAAACCAACAGCTGCCCAAAATTTTCTAAAAGCACTTAATGGACTTTTTAATTGGGCGATCGATCAAGAACTTCTGGAGAATAACCCAGCTTTAGGAATAAAAAGACCTCCTCTCAACAACAAAGATGGATTTGCTGTTTGGACAGAAGAAGATGTTGAAAAATATTATCACCATTGGTCACATGGTTCACATGAACGCGTCTGGATTGATGTTCTTCTTTACACGGGTTTGCGTCGTGGTGATGCGGTCCGCATTGGTTGGAACGATGTCAAAGATAATATCATTCATCTCAAGACAGAGAAAAGTAAATTCCAAACAGATGTTTTTCTACCCATTTTGCCTGAATTAGCAGAAACTCTAAAAATTGGTCCTATTGGAAATGAAACATTCATTTGCGGAAAAAACGGAAATAAACTCGTAAAAGAAAGTTTTGGCAACCTTTTTCGTGAGGCTTGTAACGTAGCGGGAATCAAAAAATCAGCACATGGCTTAAGAAAATTAGCAGCAACACGCGCCGCTAATTCAGGTGCAACAGTATCACAACTCAAGGCAATTTTTGGATGGACCGACGACAACATGGCATCTCTTTATACAAAAAGCGCAGATCGCAAAAGGCTAGCTATAGAAGCGATAAAAAAGCTCCAAAAAAAATGAGGGATAGTGCTATAAAAAACATTAATGGAATCAATAATGATAAATTTCCCCCATATCGCAATAACTCATTTATTTTATTTAAAATTATTGAAACTCTTTTGGGCACCAAATTTTATCTTTAATGTATTGAAATATATATATATATTTTTTTCTTTAAAGAGCTGTTTTTAGACCACCCTTTACGGTTTATACAACTTTATCTAATTTACTCCTATTTGTTCCTTATTTTTCTTTGGAATGAAGGCTAAGATCTCTTTTTTTCTCCACCTCACTGCTCTCCCTAGCTTATATGGCTCCGGAAACAACCCCTGAAGCACCCAATTGCGAATCGTTGTTGTGGATAC
>NZ_JBHIRW010000194.1:0-1243 GCF_042197445.1 Bartonella sp. AA1HLJMS
GTTGCGGCCATTGCTGCTTATCGCAATAAATCATCACGCGGTAAGTCTTCTTTCTCATGTGATATCGGTGGTGATCCCTTTGTGCAAGCAGAAGCAAAGCTTGTTCAAGAGCCCCCTTTCCGCCCTTATATACCGGCAGAATGGCGCATCAAAAGCGTTAAACACAAACTTGATAAAACGGGTGGTTACACCACAAAAATAGAGTGCGAACTTTTTGATGCATCACAAGAAGATGCGGCTGGAAACGTTGCAAACACAACACCAGAAAAGGATGATACCCTTGATCCAAACGCCCCACCAAACGCATGCGACGAAGGCGAAGGCGTCATCCATATGGATGAGGAAGATATATAAACAAAGCTATTTTATGATGATAAAAAGAAATACTATTTTTATTTTACTATTCCTAAAAATACAGCTAAACAGCGTTCAATTTCTACCATTTTATCTGCATGAATGGAGCCGAAAGCTGGACTAACTTTTTCACATCTTACCGTCATAATCTTATCAATCATTACTTGCGAAGGTTTTTGTAAACCATTTTTTGTGTTTGGCTGAATCGTAATGCGGAGTAATGGCGCATCAACAAGTGTACTTGTAATTGGTAAAACCGTTACACTTGTATGCTCACTAAATTGATTAGCTTGAATGATTAACGCAGGTCTTGGTTTACCAAAATCGCCTTGCATAGCTATTGTGACGAGAGATCCACGCATTATTCTGTCCAGCCATCAACATCCATTAAAGATTGATCCATCAACAACTGCATAGATGTATCTGTTTTATCCATTTTTGCGACTAAGCGACATTGGCGTCGGCACTCTTCTGCAAAGTTCGGTTGGCGAATATCTGGTACCCAAATTTGCATTAAACGCAAACCTGCTTTTCTTTGTGCGTTGCGATGTTTTTGAACGCGTTCATTGACGTGCATTGTAGCCATAACAAAATCTCCATTATGTTTCATGTAACGTATAACACAGAAAAAAGTTACATGAAACAAGATTTTTAATAAAAGGCAATAATTGTAATTTTTAATATTCACTCATCCCCGCCTTGTGTGGGGCTTTTTTATGGAGCAACACATGCGAAAAATATCATTAGAGGGACTTGCACTTATCAAACAATGGGAAGGCTTGCGTTTAAACGCCTACAAAGATACCATTGGGGTGTGGACAATAGGTTATGGACATACAAACAATGCTGGAAAGCCTTTTGTTTATGAAGGCATGACCATCACGGAAAA
>NZ_JBHIRW010000195.1:0-1227 GCF_042197445.1 Bartonella sp. AA1HLJMS
AATATCTTTTAATTCAAAGCCCATGAACTATGAGCAAAAGCATCGAATGTTCTTCCACCTGTCTCTCTGTTAGGACTGGGCGGCTTTCTAGTAAAGAAATATACAAAATATGCGATTAAAGCAAAAATCGCTGTCTCCATCCCCATTAAACCCGCGACTTTTTGGACATTTTTCTCACCCCCTTGTCCTCCAAACTGGCTAATAACCATATCAACAGCTTTAATAACTCTATTTTCCTGTGTCATTACAGAAATAAAACCAGCATTTTGAAATCTACCATTTAAAGAATCAGCATTGGCCCTTAAAATCTGTGAAAAGAAAATCGCTACTGCAACAAAACATACTATACAATACTTGAATATTTTCATCATAACCACCTAATTACAATATTTAGTAAAATAAATTTTCTTTACCGCCCCCTCTAAATAGAAAACATTCCGTTATCTATATATAAAGTATATTTATCTTCTGATAATAAAAATATAATACAAAATTCAATTAATAATTTTATTTTAATTGTTATTTTTATATTATATTACACTTACAATATATCCGTTACATGTTTATTTAAGGATTGTCAATTATTTTATTTGTAATTTACATTGAGTAATTTAAAGATAAAAATATATTAAAATAAAGTTATTTTATTGTTTTTATTATAAATTTAGCTTTATTATCATAACTATTATTATGATTTTATAATATAAAAAATATCAATATGTTGTTTTTTTAGTTACATGCAATGTTTTTATTTTTTTGTATAATATAGTAAAATAAATATTTTTATAAAATATTTTTCCTTAGTATAGATTGAGAAAAAATATTTACCCCAGCTACAATTAGCGTAAGAACCAGCTTAACTCTTTGATTGAAAAAGCTAAATTAGATAAGATAAGGGATAACTTTGGTGAATGCACTAAATCTAATACCATAAGCTATTACACATTTCAACGTTTTCACAGCCATGCGTTTCTACCAGAACATGGAATAATTTTAATAAAGTTCATTGTCTTCCACAATTATAACTTTCTAACATTAATATAATTCCACGATTTTAAGATAAAATAGAGAAATAAAAATGAGTCCACCTTCTTTCTAACCAAGATAAAATGATTAAAATATAAATCATAAAAAATTTAATAATGTCCAATAAAAGCATTTTTGCACAAACCTTTGTAATGCTAATCGTTATACTTCTTCAGTTTATCAAAATGATAATCTAGAATA
>NZ_JBHIRW010000196.1:0-1209 GCF_042197445.1 Bartonella sp. AA1HLJMS
TGACTTCAGTGTGTTTGGTGAAGACACACAGCCACTGAGAAAGAGAAATGGTAAGATAATCCCAATTTTTTTAAATTTCCGCATTTGAACTTAGGCCTTTGCTAATAGTGATGCTAATTTTTTAACGCCCTTTGCTATCGTGTTGGCTGTTGCTTTAGCAGCGCGAAAAGCTTCTTTTCCAGCGCGTTGCGTTCCCGTTATGGCACTTGTGAAAGAAACAGCCCCAGAGGCTAAAGCTGATGCTATATCAGGTAATTTGATGAAAAGGTAAATACCACAAAGGCCAACAGCTGAGAAATTAATTAAGGAAAGCATTATATCTTCAAGTGTTCCTGAGAAAATTTTTATTGCAAATTTGATATACAGGCCACCAAGCAGCACGACTAATACCTGCAAAAGGATGAAATTTACAACTTGCCCTAACCATGCTTCTGTGAATTTTCTGGTTGAGGAAAACATAGAGAGGCTTATGAAGAGTGGTCCTATTGATAGGACAAGAAACAAACCCAGCTTAGCAAACATTGAGACGACAAAACCAATTATAGCCATTGCCGTGGCATCTATTAAACAGATAAAACCAGCAAGCCATGTCACAAGAAACTTACCCGCTTCAGTCCATCCTGTGTACTTCTCTGATGCGTCAAAAACGTGTGCCCCCGCTTGTCTTAGCAGATGGTCCCATACATTTTGATCCGAGTGTGCTGCACCTTGTGTGACATTTGCAATGGCATTTGGCAGATCATTGAAAAATATATCCCTAACCCACGCATTATAATGAGCCGTGTTTGTAGCGAGAGCAACTATGATGCCGAGTTTGAAAGCTGTCGCTATAAACTCCCATAAAGGCGTGGAAGAACGCCCTGAGATGATATTGTATCCCATAAATATAACGTAGATTGTACAAGACGCTTTAAGTGGGGCACTTAAACCCGATGAAAGATGATTAATAGTTTCGTCCATTATATTTTCAAGAGTCTTCGTTACAACATTATTCATATCAGTAAATATGGTTATATTTTCAAATGCCATTGCACGTCCATTTCATCAAACTTTTACAAATATGATTATTTCTGATTTAATTACTATCTTGTTTTTGTTCAGCTTTTTCTTTCGCTTCTCGTTCGGTTTTAGTGCGCTCTTCTGCTTCTCTCTTGGCTTGTTCTTTTGCTTTTTGTTCAGCTTTCCATTTTTCATGTTTAGCTTTTTGTT
>NZ_JBHIRW010000197.1:0-1204 GCF_042197445.1 Bartonella sp. AA1HLJMS
TCAGAATGTGTATAACATTAAAAAAGAGTCATATTAAAATGAAGTCGATCATTCTTATAATTTTGATTGCAAACCTTCTATCGGCTTGTGCATTAGCACCAAAGCTAAAACAGCCCAATGATAGGAACCGAGTGCCTATTAATAAAACAATCCCTGCCGAAATCAAGCGAGCAAACAGATGAAAAAGATATTTATTATAACAGGAATGATTACCCTTTTGGGAATGATAAATTTAACTCTAATGTCTAACTTTAGTTGGGCTTCTGGGGCTCAAGATTCAACTATTCAAATTCCTCTCCCTGTTTCAAAAACAGAATATCTGAAAATTATTGAGTTATTAAACCAACAAATTAAAGAAAGCCAAAACCAGATCGAAAACGCGAAAAAAATCCATCAGTCTATAACAGGAAATAGAATCCAAAAACCAACAATAGGAGAGAACAAGAGCTTTTTCATACAAGATTCGCCTTCTATCTATCCAAAAACGCATCCCAACTACAATGGCGTAGATGTTGGACAATTTCGAGACCTTTTATATTCTGTTCTTGACGAAGAGAAAAGGTTTATCTTCTGGTCATTGCCGTATCATGAGATGCGCACAATAATTAATACCCGTCTTAACTATAGTGGAATTGTCGATAAAGCTGTAAGTTTGCAAACTTTTCAAGACGCAGAGAACCGCTTTACACAAATTGTCGATTTCTTAAATAATATAGATAAAACAAAAGATTTGAAAGGAGTTTTCGAGCTGCAAACACGCATCAAGACCATGTCAGCCATGCTCCAAAATGAATATACAAAACTACAAATGGTCAGAAATTTAAGCGATAACGAAGAGGCTCTTATCGAAATACAAAAACGTAAATTGTATGGAAAAATTATAACCTCTAACCACAACCATATGCCTAAAATAAGATCTAACCAATAAAGCTCTTTACAACATTTGCTTTTTTTCATGAAAACAAAATCCACTGTAGAAGGTTCAGTACTATCTGAACAATTCAGAGGGGCACAAAGATTTTATCAAAGCCAAGATATCGTGATGAAAATACTTAGGTAATGTATAAATGAAAATGAAGCGTTTAGCATATATCTATATTTCAAGGTAATAAAAAGTTGAAAATTCGTTAAAGAGGAATTCCATGGACTTTACAGTGTTCACGCAACTTTTCAATAAAATTGATCAGATAACAAAAACATATGT
>NZ_JBHIRW010000198.1:0-1189 GCF_042197445.1 Bartonella sp. AA1HLJMS
AATGGCGAAGAGCAAGTTTGAACGAACAAAACCGCATGTTAATATTGGTACGATTGGTCACGTTGATCATGGGAAGACCTCGTTGACAGCAGCGATTACGAAATATTTTGGTGAATTTAAAGCTTATGACCAAATTGACGCTGCGCCAGAGGAACGGGCACGTGGAATTACTATTTCTACAGCACACGTTGAGTATGAAACGGAAAATCGTCACTATGCGCACGTTGATTGTCCAGGACATGCTGATTATGTGAAAAACATGATCACAGGGGCAGCACAGATGGATGGTGCTATTTTGGTTGTTTCAGCAGCTGATGGCCCAATGCCTCAGACACGTGAGCATATTTTGCTTGCACGTCAGGTTGGTGTTCCAGCAATTGTTGTTTTTCTTAATAAAGTTGATCAGGTTGATGATGCAGAACTTTTGGAGCTTGTAGAGCTTGAGGTTCGGGAACTTTTATCCAAATATGATTTCCCAGGCGATGATATACCAATTGTTAAGGGTTCTGCGTTGGCAGCTCTTGAGGATAAGGATAAAAGCATTGGTGAAGATGCTGTTCGTCTTTTAATGAGTGAAGTTGATAATTATATCCCAACCCCTGAACGTCCTGTTGATCAACCATTTTTGATGCCGATAGAAGATGTTTTTTCGATTTCGGGTCGTGGAACTGTTGTTACGGGTCGTGTTGAGCGTGGTGTTATTAAAGTTGGAGAGGAAATCGAGATTATCGGTATTCGTCCAACGTCTAAGACGACGGTTACAGGCGTTGAAATGTTCCGCAAGCTTTTGGATCAAGGTCAAGCGGGTGATAATATAGGGGCTCTGCTACGTGGTGTTGACCGTGAAGGGATTGAGCGTGGTCAAGTATTGGCAAAGCCAGGATCCGTTACACCTCATACACGGTTTAAAGCAGAAGCTTACATTTTGACAAAGGATGAAGGTGGACGTCATACACCATTTTTCACGAATTATCGTCCTCAGTTTTACTTCCGTACGACGGATGTTACAGGTATTGTTACGCTTCCAGAAGGAACGGAAATGGTTATGCCAGGTGACAATGTTGCGATGGATGTTTCGTTGATCGTTCCGATAGCGATGGAAGAGAAACTTCGTTTTGCTATTCGTGAAGGTGGTCGTACTGTTGGTGCCGGTATCGTCTCTAAGATCATTGAATAAATAATGCTTGTT
>NZ_JBHIRW010000199.1:0-1189 GCF_042197445.1 Bartonella sp. AA1HLJMS
GACGAGCAGCAGGTGGAAATTTGCTTCCTTATCAAGACAAAATCCAAAAGAAACTTATGGATTGTCCAACCATCACATTTCAAACCGCAAGTGGAATAGAAAAGGTCATTCCTTGCGCAAAAATTACAGCAAAAGGAATTGGTGTGTTGTCTCAAGAACTTAAACGACAAAGCATGCATTAAGAGAAACAATCATGGAAAAGAAATACGAATTTACTGATAAAATCGATATAGTTTATAAGCGCCGATTTTTTAATTTTTTATTTGACAAAATACTATCAGTATGTCTATTGTCGAATCAGGTGCCTAGAAAACACCTTAAAATACCAAGCGGATTGGTTGCCGAAATAATCAGTCTTCTGAACATTAAAGATTTTGACTCATTATATGCTGTAGCATATAACGGTCTTGTCGGGTGTAGTTACACTATACAATACTCTCACGGGAAAGGTGTGACGACGGACTTGGTACCGTGTTTTCTAGCACCCGGCACTCTTTTAGAGTGTCAATAGAAAACCTCTATTACCAAGGAGTTCACAGTGAACACACTTATAGAAATTAAAGAAAGCACTGCTAATAGTGCTACCACTCAGACTATGTCGAGTCGTGAAATTGCAGAATTATGTGGTAAAGAACATCGGAATGTTATGCGGGATATTCGGCAAATACTCACTGAGCTGAAAATTGAGCTGAGTGAATTTGCAGGATTCTACAGAGATTCAACAGGTCGTACTCTTCCTTGCTACAATCTTCCCAAACGTGAGTGTTTAATTCTTGTTTCGGGTTACAGCACTGCTTTACGAGCCAAAATCATTGACCGCTGGCAAGAATTGGAAAGACAAGTAGCAACACCACAAATAAATCTTGCCAATGCTTTGGAAAATCCTCTTACGATTAAACAGCTCCTTTTAGAGAGTATCAATCAATTAGAAGACTTAAGAAATGAGGTGAGTACACTCAAGCCTAAAGCAGAAGCTTTGGAAGGTTTAAAACGCTCTGATGGTTTATTCGGTCTTATCGAAGCAGCGAAGATGTTGGAGGTGCGCCCAAAGGACTTAACCAATTACTTGCGTAAACATGATTGGGTGTATCGACGGGCTCCAGGGGCGCCTTTGTTACCTTATCAGGATAAAATCAAAAAAGGTTTCATGGACTGTCCTGCTATCACTATCCAAAGACCAGATGGTACA
>NZ_JBHIRW010000200.1:0-1162 GCF_042197445.1 Bartonella sp. AA1HLJMS
TGGAGCCTGCTGTGTATTTTCTGATGTCATAAAATACGCCCTCCAGATAATAAAAAACCCCGCATTTGCGGGGATTCCAAACTGCACTGTCCCTCGTTTAGACACAATACGACCAAGTACAGTGCTGTCATTAAATACGATTTGCTACACTTTGTCAACATAAAAATAACACATATTGATAATTTCAAAGGGAATCTGTATGAAGCGAAGATGCTACAATGAAAAACAAGATAAAATCTAATGTTATTATCGTATTTAAAGAAAATTGCCTTATTCGGAATAATAAGTATCTTATTCACTAGCCATATAAGTAGTCAATCATTAGCAGAAGATAGGTATTTAAAACTATGCCCAGATGGCCAAATTCCTGTTTTGCGTGATGTACGAAATCCATCTTCTTTTATTGCTTGTGTTGATTCAAAAGAAATACCTCCTACTGAAGGACTTCCTAGAGATAAATTTAAACTAATTGCTACTAATGAGGAAAAGTATAATGAAATATTGAAGCGTCGTTTAAAAAAAAGGCAGACAATAGAATGGTTCGTAATAGGCTTTATAATAATCACCATAATGTCTCTTCCGATTAACATACTCTGGAGATTTAGGTTAAAGATTCCTGCGTTTTTATTTACAATAATGACCGTCTTAGCTGTTATTGCCATTCCCTTCATATTCTATTGATAGTTATTTTTGCAAAAGTGCTTCTGAAGCACATTAAGAGCAACGCGTAATGAATTCACAAGGTGTGGTAGCATTTGATCTTCTATAACGAGGGACTGTAACGCAGCATGAAGATTATACTGTCTATAGAGGCATTGGGCTTCTTTTAGTGCCTCTTGCATGTTTATAAACTGCTCTGTTGCAAATGCTACCCACTTGTCTCTTGCTTTATCATCAGAAGATGATGGCATTTCGTCATAAATTGCATTAGGCAAGCCTTTTGCACAAAGGTAATTATTTCTTATCTGTAGGTACTGTTGCGCGGCATCATATTGCTCTTGAGTAATCACGCCTTGTAAACAAAGACGCCCGATATAAGACCCAGAAAGTGGATTTTTTGCCTCCTGTAGCGTTAAACCGAAGCGCTTTGCACGCATTTCTATTGCCAATTTATCAACGGCTTCACGCGGTGCTTTTGCACGTGATATACGTCCGTTTGGTT
>NZ_JBHIRW010000201.1:0-1148 GCF_042197445.1 Bartonella sp. AA1HLJMS
TTTAGAGTCGGATATTTGGTTTTTGTGTAAAAATACTTACAAACGCATCCATAATACGTGAAAAATCAAGCGCTAATAAGAGTATAATGAGTACAATCCATTTCGTATAACGAGACATCACTTTTACACTTTTGTAGGTCATGATGATTTCTTGAAGTATTTCTTTTTCTGCTTCTGTAAGCTCTATATCGTCTTGTGTTTTTTTTCTAGCCATGTTTCCACCCACACAAGCGTTCACCTAGATTATTGTGCTTTAAGATCTCTCTTGCTAAGTTTGAACTGATGGTGTTCAGATCTTTCCGGCTTAAATAAATTGGCAACCAGCCAACACAAGAAGAAGCATATTTATTTGTCGCGCAACCAATCAGAGAGAGCAGCACGCACATCAGCATCACTTTTTTGATTAACTTCACTTTCCACCTCCAGACGTGTTGTGGCTGCTTTTAAAGCTTTTTCTGTTTGCTTTTGTTGCTCTGCTTTTTTCCCAAGAGTAAAAGCTCTTGCTAAAATCATAAAAAAAGCGGCTAAAGCCGCACCTGTTAGCATCAGATTTCTTTTTATCCATAAGATCATAGACGATGCTCCTGAAAGCGTTTAGCAACAAAGAAAATACCAGCACATGCGGCTAAAACCATAATGGTTGCCAAAGCCCATTGGATGGGTCCATTTCCTGCTAACAAACCACCAAGCCCAGAAAAAGAACCAATAATCGGTGCAAGTGCTTCTGCTTTGAAAACCCCCGTTGGTGCTTGCGTTTCTACTGTTTGATAATTGGAGGAAACATAAGCCCCTTTTGCCCATAAGCCTGTTTCTGCCGCACGCCGGTGTGCGAGACCTTCAAGACGCTTCCCGCCTGCTTTGGTCCATTTCTGTAGCTCGGCAGGGACAGCTTCATATTCACCTTGATTGAGCTTTTTTAACAGTGTCGAGTTACAAAAGGCTCCTGTTCCTACATTATAGCAAAAAGATACTAACGCCGCGAATTGTTCATCTGTTAATGAAACTGTAACAGCGCGTTCAACAGCATTTTCAAATTGTCTTAAGTCTTGGCAAAGAAGTTCTTCTGCTTGCTTTTCCGTGATGGTCATGCCTTCATAAACAAAAGGCTTTCCAGCATTGTTTGTATGTCCATAACCTATTGTCCACAC
>NZ_JBHIRW010000202.1:0-1138 GCF_042197445.1 Bartonella sp. AA1HLJMS
CTTTGTACGGTACCTTTTTGTCGATTTAAATGCATGCCTAATCGTAAAATGATCAGCACTTTTCACTAGTTTGCTGTTTTAAGCCGCTTTAGAATTGCTACTGTCATGACACTCTTCACTAGGCTTGCCTATTCTCATGAATGAAATGCGCTTGCCTCCTAAGGCTAGGTTACGCGTATTTTCAACTGCTGTAAAAACTCTCTCAGCAACACCATAAAGCCTGCTTTCTAAATCACGACAAGACTGCGCTAGATCAGCGCATGAGGGCACAAATGTTGTGGACATGCCTTTTGCTTCACCACGTATAAGATTTTTAACAGCTTGCAATAAAGACCAGAGTGAAATGTCGTTAAGAGCTGCGATATAAGCCTTTGCACGCGCTTCTACATTCGAAACTTTTTGCATTGTCAAACCACCTTCAAGCACATCAAGAGCCTCTGCTATGTCTTCAACAGACGCTTTCAAGGTAAGTAAGTTTTGAACAGTCTGATAAGCTTCTAAAGCTTGTTTCTCTAGGGTTGCTGTCAATTGAATGCCATTTCTCAAGGTCCATGGGAACTCCAGAGTTACACATTGCTCTATCTGTTGCACGGTATCTTGTAGAGGCGTCACTAAGCTGTGTTGCACCGATAAGATTACGGATTGTCTCTCCGGTACCACCACGAGTTCTTTGATCTTTTGAAAAGTTTCCATTGTTTCCACCATTGTTGTTCGTATTTTTTATTTTTTCTAAACCCTCGATAGCCCTGCGTACCCAGTTACGCCATGTTGCTTGCCAATCGATTTTGGTTGCATTTGCTCCGGCTTTTGAACGTCAATAATCTCGAAACTTTGCAATTTCGACTTTGACGCGCTCTGGAGGCAAGCCCTCTGCAATGGCAAAATCGTAATCCGGTTCAAAATCCGTAGGCAATCGACAACCGCGATTAGCTTGCGCTCGTTTTGCTTTTTTGGGAACGTTCTCTTGCTCGTGAATGGGAGGTTGGTTGTCTGATGAGGTTTCGATTTGCTCTGATGTGGTCTCAACAGCAGCAACCTCTGTTGGCTTGTCAACCTGTTCGTTTGTTTCTAAACTTTCAGAACCAATTTCTTTTTTTGCTAAAACGATAGTTTTAGTTTTTTTATATATATTCTTATT
>NZ_JBHIRW010000203.1:0-1137 GCF_042197445.1 Bartonella sp. AA1HLJMS
GGTACAGCGATGATTTCTGCTGGGATTGTTCCAGAGAGTGCCGCGCGTGGTTTTAATGCCATGAGTGCCCGCATTCAAGCAGGAGGCAAGCATATTGAAGATGCTTTTGCCAATATCGGGCTTTCTCGCGAAAAATTCATGCAAGATCTGGACAAAGATGCCACCGGCACCTTGGTACGCTTTTTTAATGTGTTGGGTAAATCCGAACAGGGCATGCGCTCGCTGATTGCCATTGCTGGGCGCGATTTTACTGGTAATTTTGCCAAATTGGTGGGCAATCCCGAATTGTTAGGGCAAGCTTTAGAGTATGTGAAAGATCCACAAGTCTTTAAAGGCTCTGTAGAACAAGAAGCAGACAAACAAGCAACCGGTGCCATGCGGCAATTTGAACTCTTACAAAACCGCATTGTGGCTTTAGGGATTAGCATTGGTGAAGTGCTTCTGCCCCCCCTCAACAGTTTAATGGAAACTGTTGGCAATTTTACCAATGGGCTTATGGCGTGGGCGAATGCGCACCCAACTTTAACAAGCGCCATCATCAAAACCATTGCCGCTCTGATGGCTTTTAATATTGCTCTGCGCGTGTTGCGCTTTACCCTCGCTGGAACACGCCTTGGGCTTCTTCAATTGATGGGCTCTTTTATCAAGATGGGTGCTGTTAGTCGTGGTCTTTCTGCAAGCTGGCGGGGCTTAGCAGCCGCAGGGCGCTCGCTGGGCTTGCTAACCGCGGGTCTTGGGGCAAGTTCACTCCGACTCTTACTCCCCATGACCTTGTTGGTCGGGGCTTTACGGGGGATTGCTATCTCAGGAAGTGCATTTGCTGCCTCTTTTGGTTGGATGGGGACAGTGATCGAAGTGGTTGGGGCAGCTATTTCCTCTGTTGTGGGGGGTATTTTTACCCCGATCGGGGCGGTCATTGCTGCTGTTGTGGCTGTCATCCTTGCTGCTGGTTTTGCTTTGTGGAAATATTGGGATCGTTTTTCTTCTTTTGTCAAAGGTTTTGCACGGGGGGCATCTCGGGCTTGGGGGCGTGCCTTTGAAGCCGTCATGCGCTTTTTTGGTGCCGATACGGCAACCATCACCAAATGGAAAAACATCATTGCTGCTGCTTTTGATCTCTCTTCCCATTGGCAAAAG
>NZ_JBHIRW010000204.1:0-1133 GCF_042197445.1 Bartonella sp. AA1HLJMS
CATAACTTTACCAATGGGTTTATTTGCCTCAAAATGGACCGTACAGAAGCGTTTTTAATTTCAATGTGGTTTTTATCACAAAATCTTTAAATCGCTCTGTACGGTGCCTTTCTGTCAATTTAAACGCATATATATTCTCAAAATCATCAGCAAACTTCACTACTTTGCTGTTTATCCTTCAATGCTTTTAAATGCGATTTCATGACTGATGCTCCCGAAAAAAGCTCTGCTTTCAAATTTCTGCAATACTCTGCAAGCTCTGCTCCTGTTGGCATAAAGGTTTTCGATAATCCTTTTGCTTTTCCGCATATGATATCCTTAACAGCCTGCTTTAGAGCGTATTCTGAAGCATCTGATAAGGCTATGCTGTAATTTAAAGCGATAACATTAGGGTCTATATTTGCCGGTATTTTTAGACCAGAAAGCAAATAAGCAGCCGCCTCGATATGTTCAACCGTAACTTTCCGTGAAAGCAGTGCTTGTAAGCGATTACAGTCTTGCAAAACTTGCGATCTCTCCTCCAGCGTCAACGGCTTTCCATGCATAGAGGTTGGAGGGTACACACTCCGGTCCACTCTCTTGGCAAGTGCTTGCAAATGAACTGATAGCCTCTGTATCTCTGCTGCATTCTGATCCATAAGAATCGCTAGTGGTGATTGCTGCTTTGAGTGTACTGAAGCTTTGTGAAAGGCTGTTTGTGAAGTTATTTGTTGAGAGCTTATAGCGTTCGTTTGCATATCGTTTCTCCTGTTCTAATTTCTTGGCGAGCGTTCCATTCTGGTTAATAATCCAACCACACCAAGCACTTTGCCAATCGCGATTGTTTGCATTTCGACATGGGTTGGCTTTCCAATGAAGTTTAAATCTTTCGAATTCTAATAACGCCTCATCCTGCGTTAAGCCTTTATCGATTGCGTATTGCAAATCAGGTTCAAAATCTTCTGGTACGCTTCCAAGTTCTTTTTTCCCCTTACTTCGCTTGGCTTTCTTAGGAACGCTTTCTTGCTCGTGAATGATTGATTGGTTGGTTTGCTCTGATTGGCTTTCAACATCACACTCGATTGGCTCGTCAACCAAATCGATTGTTTCTAAATCTTCAAAATCAATTTCTTTTTTTAATAAAACGTTAGTTT
>NZ_JBHIRW010000205.1:0-1127 GCF_042197445.1 Bartonella sp. AA1HLJMS
GGAGCATTGTGACAAAGAAAAAATCCATGATTTTTACCCAAATGGGGCTTTTCCTTGTTTTGGGCTTTAGCAGCTTTGCCGATGAAACAGCACAAGTTACATTTGCTCTCCACTTAGCAGAAAGCACAGCATCTATTTCAATGCTGCTGTTTGCAGGGCTTGTCGGGGCAATTTGTGCCGGACCAATTGCACCACGCCTCTTGCATCACTTCCAACCAGCGCGAACAGTACCCATTGTTTTATTGTTTGAAGCACTCTTTATAGCCACAGCTGCAATCGCCAACCAATTTTGGGTTTATATTGCCCTTTCTTTCGCACTAGGTTGTGCTGGTTCACTCTTTTGGTCTGCTATCCTCGTTTCCGTCCCAGAATTTGCAACCAATGATCAGCAATTAGACCGTATCAACCGCATTATCCAAACAGTTCGTAATCTTGGCTATATTGCCGGACCATTGTTAGGGGGCGTGTTGTATGGAATATCAAACGGGCAAAAAGGATTGTTTGTGTTGTCAATCATGGTTCTTTTTGCTACCTTTATCACTCTCTTCTGTTTTAAAAGTTTTAAAATTCATACACAAACGACAAACACAACGCAAAACAGCAAAAAAGGGCTAGATTTAACGGGTCTCTTGCGTAAAAAAAATGTTGTCTATGCTCTTTCTCCCCTCATCATTACCATCATCCTCACCTCTGCTCTCAACGTCTTATCGATTGTCCGCATCCGCACTGAGCTGTACTTCAGTGCAGAAACCTATGGGGTAATCACAAGCATGTTAAGTCTTGGCCTCGTGGTTGGTCCACTCTGTTTCTCCAGCCTTTTTCATCGCTTTGGTAATGCCGCTGGTGCATCACTTGCCGCTACAATAATTGGTTTTGCAATTTTCTGCTTTTCCTTAACACATATTGTATGGTTAATGATGCTGTCATTTTTCATCCTTGGGGGTGCTAACGGCGTGCAAAATGCTCTGATGGCAAGTTTTATGATGAAAGCCATTCAGAAAGAACACCGAAACAACCAAATGCCTGCCTATATCTTTATCATACAAACAGCGGTGTGCCTTGGCTTTCTAGGAGCCGGTTTTGTAAAAGTGCATCACACCCAAAGCACACTGTTTATCATTGGCATC
>NZ_JBHIRW010000206.1:0-1127 GCF_042197445.1 Bartonella sp. AA1HLJMS
GCTTTCAAATAACGATTATAATGATAGAAAAATAATCATCCACAATGGAGTAATGAATGCATATATACAAAACGTATTATATTGCAAGCGCTCTATTGAGATATGAAAACTTATCAAAAGGAATGTAAATGATGCGTATGATCTTTAATCACTCTTTTGAATGGGAGAGCCTATAAATGCTTTTTGTTTCTCTCAAACGTATTAATCATAACGTCTTTATCTTTTAAAGAGATTCATTGAAAACAAAGCCCATGATCATGATGCTTCTTTTAAAACGTTTCAATATACTAAGCTCAAAATCGAGCTGAGTGAATTCACATAACGCATTCTATAAAATCAAAACGCTTGTTAGCTTTAACAAAACTCGTTTTTTACATTTACGAGTATTGGTTTTCAAAACAATCTCTCATAAGACAAATAAATAACCGCTTTTATCAAACGCAAGGCTTTAAAAACTGTTATAAACATCCGTTTCAAACGTTTAAACGTTCATTTAGAAAGGCTTTCATAAGTTTCTTTTAAACAGAACTTCTTTGCAAATTAATCGCTCTATATTTGTGCTCTGTACTTTTAAATGGTAACTTTTAAAACGTTTTTTAGTACCATATCTAAGGTAAAATAGTATTTTACTGCTATGGTATTACCCGCCTCCATTTTTTTGTGGAAGCGAATAATTCCGTTCTTAAAAACTAGTCTGCAATCTATTCATTAAAAGGCTTTTCATTTCATAAGATATAAAATACCTCTTTATCGTTTTTTTAACTTTTAGTAAGCGTTTTAAAAGCGATTTTATCCTTAATCCTTTTATGCAATTTTTTAAATTAAACCTATAAGCTTATGACAGGTTCAAACAGTTAATTTCTTTAATGCCATTTTAGAGGTTTTTCCCAATTTTGGGAAAAATTATATGATCTCTATTTTCTATAAATGCGTATCTTTTGGTACAATTTATCTTATAACAGTTTCAAACGATTACCCTCTATAGGTAATAAGATATTGCTATAGCATTTTTAGATTTTACGCTTCTCAATTTTGAAAACTGTAATTTTATGTTTTTATCATGCGATTAACAATCCAATCATTAAAACAAGATGTGATCTTTAAACGTATGTTATCGATAATTCCAA
>NZ_JBHIRW010000207.1:0-1126 GCF_042197445.1 Bartonella sp. AA1HLJMS
TAATGCGCAAAAGTATCCCCCACGTTATCACGATAAGGCTCCCAGCCCAGTCTTTTTAAAATCTCTGTGACATCTTTAGTTTGCATCATGACTCACTTTCCTTGTGCAAGAAGCTCTGTTAAACGGCTCGGATGACGAATAACTTCGTATTTTATCGGTCTCCCCCAACCCTTGCCCAGTTGTTCTTTAGGCCAATTTTTCTTAAAATTCCTCAATGCTTCCTCCGTTGGTTTTTCTCTTTCTATAAATTTTTTGAGTTCTTCTTGATATTTATTTAGCTTTTCTTTGTTTTCCTCAAGGAATTTTAAAACAACATCTCCTGTGGGTTGCGCATCTCCTGTTTTATACTCCTTTTCCAAAATCTTTTGGTTTTCGGTTAGACCAGCATTCCCCGTTTTTACCTCAACAATTTTTAATTCACCATCCTCTATATAGAGAATATCAGGACGGGATCTTATTGCAACTTCCTTTGTCCCTCCTTTACCATCAGGTTTCTCAACTATTTTTTTAAACGATGCTTCTTGCGTACATGTTGTGCATCCTGCTTCCTGTAATTTTTGCATTTCTTCTGTACGCTTTCCGTCATGATGCTCCTTATTTTTTTCGAGTGTTTCACGATTGCTATTACTTTTTGAAGGCTTTGGGGATGTTTCGCCCTTGGCACTGTCTTCAGAGCCAATTTTTCCAACTGATTGGGCAAGTTCCTTTTCTGCTTTTGCAGCCGCTTCTTCAGTCTTAGCAGCGAATTTAGCCAGAACCTTTTCGCCAAGCTTTACGCCTCCCTTGGCTGCTCCAGCACCTCCCAAAAACAGCGTTGCTACTTCAGTCAATAATTTTCCAAATTCAAGACCAGCATTAAAGGAACCACCGGCACCGGCTCGCTCATATTCCTCCTCCATTTTATTAATGCGATCTACATAGGGCTGTGCAAAGGCATGCCCAAGGGTAGCCAAAACCTTACCACTGGTGAAGAAATCTTTGAGCGCTTTCAAAATCTCTTTGGAATTTTTGGCTATTTGTATCAAGTCACCAACCGTAGGAGAACTGATTATTTGCAAAAAACCATCAACCGTACCGTATACTTCAGCCGGTACACCAGCTACCATACCTGCCCCAAAGCTTATAT
>NZ_JBHIRW010000208.1:0-1118 GCF_042197445.1 Bartonella sp. AA1HLJMS
TCCATAATTTTTCCTCCCTAACGCCTCTTGGCGATTGTTTGTGCGTGGTTTGTATAATTACTTATATAACTATAATTATAAAACAGCAAGCAAAAAATTATAAAAAGTTATATTTTTATAAAAAATATTATAATATCTTGCTGAATAAGAGGGGAGGATAATTAGCGATAAGTCCGAATCATCTTGCTGTAAGAACTTATTGGCAAAATAGCAAATATCTCTCCAACCCACACAATTTTAACATTCTTAATAGGTAAGGCATTCCAAGAAAGCAGATCTATTTCACCATTCATTCCCCTGCTAATCTGCTTTATATATCTTTTATTATCATGTGTTAAAATAACGGCTTCTTTGCCAAAAAAAGATTCTATTGTTTTAATTTGGCGCCGTCTTACGATAACCATATCTCCATCTTTATAGGCTGGAATCATAGAATCTCCTTTAACTTCAAAAGCAACCATATCATCAGGTAAAGCAAAAGGAATTTCTACTTGTTCAAGACCATCTTCAGGGATTTGTTCAAAACTTGGATCTATCTGTGTTCCTGCTCCAATATACCCCATAAGAGGAACAAAAGTTGTGAAGTGATTATCCCCTTTTAGTTCTTTATATAATTCTAAAATGGCATCTCGATTAGAGCCGCGTGGATCAGAATCTTTTAACCACTTAGACACTGAAGCTTGTGTTACGTTTAGCCGTTTGGCTACATCTTCTTGCGTTAAGTTAAACTCGGTCAAAATCTTTTTTAATGTGCTTATGATATTAGATTTATTACTCATACTTCTGCTTACCTTATTTTTTTATCGTTGATAAAGATAATTTTCATTGACTTTATATAACTATAATTATATGAATAAAATAAGATAAAGCTATAATTGGAGCTTGTAAATGGATCAACGAGAAGATTTTAAGAATCTGACTAAGTCAATACGGGGCAAATTTAATTGGACACAATCAGAAATGGCGAAAATGCTTGGTGTAACTCAAGCAGCTGTTTGCAAGTGGGAAAAAAGAGGATCTATCTCCGTAATAAATTATCTCAAGCTGCAAAAGTTGAAGGATAGTTCTAGCTCTAGTTCTGCTTTTATTGCTGCTCCTACAGATAATAATGAACACCA
>NZ_JBHIRW010000209.1:0-1115 GCF_042197445.1 Bartonella sp. AA1HLJMS
GCACTGTCGTTGGGTTGGCACATGTGGGAGTAAAGCATATGGGCTGGAGCACGCTTTGGTTCTTGAACGATGGGGGGGGCTTGAACGATGGGGGGTTCTTGAACGATGGGGTGTTTGTGAGCAGTGTTGGATTTGTTCCTTTGTTTGTTTTGGAGGGGGTACGGTGTGTGCGTGTACTGTTGGGGTGGTGCTTAAAAAGAATGAGCATTTTTCTTTCCCACGGGCGTGATCTTTGATGTTCTTTCTGTGAGGGGTATTTGATGTCGAACAATGTGATGTTTTGGCTGTTGCCTTGGTTTTTCTGCTTTTTTGCTCTTGCCTTGATTTTTATTTATGTGGGAGCAAAGCGTCGCTCTGTTACAGAGTGGATGTTTTGGAGATGGGTGGTGCTTTATGGCGTTGTTGCCACCTACCTTGGTTTTGTTTATGTGGGCGTGGGCAGGCGCGCTGTTGATGGGGAGCTGCTCTTAAAGGGGGCGGTGTTTTCTTGCATTTTTGCAACTGTCCTTGGTTTGGTGCATCTGGGCGTCAAGAGTATGCCTGTGGCGGGGCAAGTGTTCTTAAAGGCGGTCATGTTTTGTTGCATGATGGGCTTTATCCTGTGGTTTGCTGCTGTGGGCGTCAGAGATATGGATAGCATAAGGGCGGTATTCTTAAAGGTTTTGCTCTTGTCTTTATTGTTGAAAGTGCTCTTGGGGTTCTTTATACGCGAGCAAAGTGATACGGTGCTACAGAGGTCGTTGCGTGCTTTGAATTTTGTGCTGTTTTCCTGCATTTTTGGTACTCTCCTTTTTTTTACTCGTCTGGGAGCAGAGAATCTAGGGTTGAGCTGGCTTTGGTTCTCGAATGAGAGGGTGTTTTTATTCATTTTTGGATTTACCCTTCCTTTTGTTTGTGAGGGAGCAAGGCGTGCGCGTGTTCTATGGGCTTGGTTCTTAAAGTAGGGTGTGTTTTTTGTCTTATGGGTGTGATCTTTAATGGGCTTGCTGTGAGGGGTATGTGATGTCGAACGATTTGTTTTTTTTGCTGTTGTTGGTATTTTCCTACCTTTTTATTGTTGTCGTTATTAGTACTTATAAGGTTTCCAAGCGCTTCGATATTTCGTGGTGGCGGGC
>NZ_JBHIRW010000210.1:0-1098 GCF_042197445.1 Bartonella sp. AA1HLJMS
GCACTGTCGTTGGGTTGGCACATGTGGGAGTAAAGCATATGGGCTGGAGCACGCTTTGGTTCTTGAACGATGGGGGGTTCTTGAACGATGGGGTGTTTGTGAGCAGTGTTGGATTCGTTCCTTTGTTTGTTTTGGAAGGGGTACGGTGTGTGCGTGTACTGTTGGGGTGGTGCTTAAAAAGAATGAGCATTTTTCTTTTCCACCGGCGTGATCTTTGATGTTCTTTCTGTGAGGGGTATTTGATGTCGAACAATGTGATGTTTTGGCTGTTGTCTTGGTTTTTCTGCTTTTTTGCTCTGGCCTTGGTTTTTATTTATAAGGGAGCAAAGCGTCGCTCTGTTACAGAGTGGATGTTTTGGAGATGGGTGGTGCTTTATGGCGCCCTTGCCACCTACCTTGGTTTTGTTTATGTGGGCGTGGGCAGGCGCGCTGTTGATGGGGAGCTGCTCTTGAAGGGGGCGGTGTTTTCTTGCATTTTTGCAACTGTCCTTGGTTTGGTGCATCTGGGCGTCAAGAGTATGCCTGTTGCTTGGCAAGTGTTCTTAAAGGCAGTTATGTTTTGTTGCATGATGGGCTTTATCCTGTGGTTTGCTGCTGTGGGCGTCAGGGATATGGATAGCATAAGGGCGGTATTCTTAAAGGTTTTGCTCTTGTCTTTATTGTTAAAAGTGCTCTTGGGGTTCTTTATACGCGAGCAAGGTGATACGGTGCTACAGAGGTCGTTGCGTGCTTTGAATTTTGTGCTGTTTTTCTGCATTTTGGCACCAATTCTTTGTTTTGCCCGTCTGGGAGCAGAGAATCTAGGGTTGAGCTGGCTTTGGTTCTCGAATGAGAGGGTGTTGCCCTTTATTGTTGGATTTTTTTCTCCTTTGATTTATCAGGGTGTAAGGCGTGCACGTGTTCTATGGGCTTGGTTCTTAAAGTAGGGTGTGTTTTTCTTTTTCATGGGTGTGATCTTTAATGGGCTTGCTGTGAGGGGTATGTGATGTCGAACGATTTGTTTTTTTTGCTGTTGTTGGTGTTTTCCTACCTTTTTATTGTTGTCGTTATTAGTACTTATAAGGTTTCCAAGCGCTTCGATATTTCGTGGTGGCGGGC
>NZ_JBHIRW010000211.1:0-1094 GCF_042197445.1 Bartonella sp. AA1HLJMS
CTGATGCGACACTTGATCTTATCATTGGAAAACCAATACAAATCATAGAACTCAAAAAATCAAAACCTAAAAAAAATACCAATTCAGTTTTGGTTGCTAAAAATTTGAATGAAGGGTTTGTTATTTTACGTACTTTTGTCCCTTCTTCCCTTGCGAAAAAAGAAAGTGAAGCTTTCCTTTCATCTGCGACCTGCCGTATATTTTATGAATAAAAACCGACTAACCTCTCATTTGTACAACACCTTACTTTCTATACAAAATACATGAAGCCTATCAAAATGGTTATCTTTTTTCTCTATTAATTGAATATTCGAATTCAGATTTGTCTGATTGTAGATCCCTCAATTTTTTATTGAGGTAGAATGAAATCTCTATTGCACATCATCATATCCTATTTGATACGCATTATCTGACAGAAAAAACTCCCCGCAATCAGAAGAGAAAAATCAAGAGTAAAGTTCTAAAAAATATGCTGCTAACAACCGTAAAACTTGTTATTTGAGTTTACTTCTTTTATTTACAAACATTCCCATAAAGTTCGCATCAATAACATGATAAACTATAGAAGAAATACTGATTACCTTCAATGAAGTGCTAAAATAACCACTGGAAACTTATAAGACATTACGCATCCTTGACCTCAAAAATAAGTGCTTTATTTTTGTTTTATGAGCATAAGCTTTTTGTAAGATAGGCACTCTGAAAAAACTTGGCTTATAGTTTACAATTGAGGGGAAAAACTTCATGAAGAAGAGATATGTTCGGTTAATTTCAAGAGCAGCAGTATGGTCCCCTCGATTTGGTGGTTTAGCCTTCTTTATTTTATTATTTTCGGTCATCTTACAACGTTTTTCCGTACTTAACGTAAGCGACTTCATAATCTTGATAGGAATCTCTACTTGCTGTGTGATTATTTCTCTTTTTCTCGCTCTTAAAGCACTTCATAGTTTGTGGGTCTATGGAGCCCTAGGGGGAATGAAAGCTTTAAAAGGGATCGTTTATTCACTCATAACTGCGACACCATTGATGCTCTTTTTTGGACTTTGGTTTACCTTACCGGCTCTTTACGACGTTTCTACCGATACACAAAGACC
>NZ_JBHIRW010000212.1:0-1093 GCF_042197445.1 Bartonella sp. AA1HLJMS
AAATAGATACGGTCACGCAGATCGTTGCCCATGCAGGACTTGGCTGCTTAAAAGGCGCGGTTGCGAGCGGTGCTTGCACAGCCGGTGCTGTGGGGGGTGCTGTGGGCGAAGCCACTGCTATGCTCCAGTTTCAATTGTGGGTGCAAGGCATTGTGAAAGAGGAAATGGGGGACCTAAACGGTCGCACCCCAACTGCGGAAGAGGAAGCGCGTATAAACGCAAAGATTGATGCGCAGTTTGCTGACTTTAGAGACCACACCATTGATGTCGCACGGGCTGCAGGGGGCGTTGCCGCTGCCCTTGCCGGTGGCAATGTTGATGCCGGCGCTGATGCCGCAGGTAATGCCGCTGCAAATAACTTTTTGGGGAGTGCACAACGCGCTCAGATGAAGAAAGAGTTAGAAGAGTGCCCTGATGATCAGTGTCGAAGAGATGTTAACGAAAAATGGTTCGAGATTAGTGAAGAGCAAGATAGGATTTTTGGGATAGGTCTTGCGAAGGGTATGATTGTTGGTGCCGTAAAAGCAATAGGAAACGGAATATCTGAGACAGCTCATGACGTTAAAGAATTAGGATCGGCAATAGGAAACGGAATATATGCGACAGTTCATGACGTTAAAGAATTAGGATCGGCAATAGGAAACAGTTCAGTTGATGAGATCTATCAAAATGCCCTTCAAGGCGTTGGAACAGCAAAAGCTTGGGCCACGAGTGGGCATATATTTGATGATGTCTGGGAAGGTGCTGGTCAACTCTGGGAAGGAGTTGGTCAATTCTGGGGAGGTGTTAAGGATTCCTTTAGAGGGCACATAGATCACATAAAGGATTCCTTTGGGGGGCATATAGATCACATACATGAAACAATGGAGAAAGGGGGGGATGGAGCATTCAGTGCTGGTGCTGAATCTGGCGAAATGCTAGGTAAACCATTAGGAGATGTGGCTTATATAGTGGGGTCTACAGTGCTTACTGACGGTGCTGTTTCAGCAGCCAAGGGAGGCGTAAAGCTTGCGGGAAAGCTTGTAGAAAAAGATCTCATCAAATTTGCTGCTAAAGCTGAAGAAGCGGCTATAACGGGAGCAACTAGTTCTGA
>NZ_JBHIRW010000213.1:0-1091 GCF_042197445.1 Bartonella sp. AA1HLJMS
CCAGTAAATTAATATGCATTCATTTTTGTACGACCGTCAGCATTTATCTTGTTGTGCTGTAAAACATCGTTGTTTGGAGCGGTAATATAAGGCGTGTAAACTTCACACATGAAGTGTTTTAGAAGATATGGCAAATATTCTTAAGTTTGCTTGTAGGTATTTGTGTAAGTGCAGCATATGAGTGGGAAGCAAGAGGAATCCGCTCAATGAAAATCCAGACCTTTACAGACGGAATTTGGTGTGACTTTTGGTTCTTGAAGACAAAGAGGAAGTCAATGATTGTAAATGAAGAGTTTTTTAACACCATACATTTGCAGCAGGAATCAATTACGTTAAACGCTTTTTTCGGAGAGGTAAAAACGGTTTTCATAACAATAGAAACTGTTTTTTTGCGGTATAATTTTGGGTTTTTGTCACATCATTAAAACACCAGAAGATTACTGGAAGTGTTTTTGAATTTTTTTCAGATTCAGAAAATTTTCCTATTTTATCATGAGTAGATATTCTATTTATAATATTTGATTGTTCAAAGGAAAGCACACTCATTTTTTCAAAATTATGGTCAACGTAAAACAGTGAGAAAATTTGTGTGTCATGCTCTTATATAAAATAATAAAATCGTAAATAAAGAATATTCAAAGGATTTTATTTTCTCGCGCAACGGCTCTCCATCCGATATCACGACGAACAAAACCTTCTGGCCAATCAATACAATCAACAGCTTCATAGGCACGTTTTTGTGCATGCGTAATCGTTTTTCCTGTTGCAGTTATATTGAGAACACGTCCACCATTTGCAATGAGTTCTCCATCACGCAACACTGTACCAGCTTGAAAAACTCTCACATCGGGAAGAGAGTTTACTTGATCAACGTTACGGATAACAGTACCTTTTTGGGGAGAGTCTGGATAACCATTAGCAGCCATAACAACGGTGAGAGCAGCTTTTTCAGACCACTGAAGAGGCTTATTTTCAAGTTTTCCTTGAGCAGCAGCAAGAAAAATTGGCAAAATGTCATCTTTGAGGCGCATCATTAAAACTTGACATTCAGGATCACCGAATCGTACGTTAAATTCAATTAATTCGGGTCC
>NZ_JBHIRW010000214.1:0-1082 GCF_042197445.1 Bartonella sp. AA1HLJMS
TCTTAAAATTCATTTAAAGCGTCAAATAGAAGCTGAAAGAGTACATCTAGAAACTACACAAAATACGGCTTAATGCCTCTCTAAGATGAATGGGGGAAGCTCTTTTTAAAATCCTGTAATTTAAGCTAACCTAAATATGAATAAGGAGCATTTTTGGCACGCCCCGAACTAGAACCTAAAACACCATTGGCAAAACGCCTGCGTGAAATAAGACGAATCCTCGGAAACGAAGAACGCGGTGCTTTTGCCAAATCTCTTAATTTGGCAAAAAATACGCTTGCAAATTATGAGCTCGGTATAAATGAGCCACCAGCATCTATCGTAATTGCCTATCACAAAATTTATGGCGTAGACTTTCATTGGCTTCTCACTGGAGAAGGCGAAATGTTTACAGACATGGAAAAGGCGAAAGCAGCTGGTTTTAAACCACAAACCATCCCTGCTGGTCTCATGAAAAAGCTTGGTCGCATAGCTTATACAACCTATCGCGATGCAAATATAAAACTCCCCCCTGAAGATATAGCGGAATTAGCGGCAGAGCTTTGTATAAAGTTGCAAGAGCTTGTTCAAGACATCAACGACACGGAAGAGGTCGAAGCGACTTTCCCTCTTCTTAAAATTCATTTAAAGCGTCAAATAGAAGCTGAAAGAGTACATCTAGAAACTACACAAGATACGGCTTAATGCCTCTTTAATATGAAAAATACAGGCGCGTTTCTCTTTACATTAAGAAACTTAAATAATGCATTGTTTTTAAATAATTATATTTGCAAAAAATAGAAACGCGCCATATGGCGCATATCTTTTTTGCTTTTTTGGTTATTTTTGGCTGATTTTGGAGTGAGCTTCACAATTTACCGAATTTTTTTCACAGGGTCTTCAAAGGCGGTTTTCTGGGTTTTCACAGACTTTTCAAAATTTTTCACAGGGTTTTCAAAGACCTTTCAAAGCCCTCTCTCATTTTTACCATGAAAACGCACTTTTTTCTGATTTTCGCTCTTTTTAGCTCTTTTTTACAATTTTAGGTGTCAAAATCTATTTTGACAAAACGCGCATTTAATGCTAAATTTTATACATAAAAA
>NZ_JBHIRW010000215.1:0-1080 GCF_042197445.1 Bartonella sp. AA1HLJMS
TTACGCTTTTTTAAGAACAGGTCTTTTAATATTCTCATGTTTTTAGTCCATAATTTTACCAATTGGTCTATTTACCTAAAATTTGACCGTACAGAGCGTTTTATATTGCGGATATGGTTTTCATCGTAAAATCTTTAAATCGCTTTGTATGGTACATTTTTGTCGATTTAAACGCATGTCTAATCGTAAAATGATCAGCACTTTTCACTATTTTGCTAACCTGCCATGTTTTTCACTGTTCCCCCAATCCCGTTTAAAATCCCTTCAAGCTTTTGCTTTTCAACCAACGTGAGTGGTCTTGAATGTTCTCTTGCTGCCTTGTCTTTCAGCCTTTTTTCACGAGTGTTCAAAACAGCCTTGCGTACAAGATTAGCTTTCGTCAAAAGACTGTTTTCCAAATCACGACATAATCTTACTAACTCACGAGTGCTTGGAAAAAACGTATCCGATAAACCTTCTACCTCATCGCATAAAATCCGTTTAACCGTTTTCATCAGTGACCACGCAGAAACACTTTCCAAAACCATTCCATAGGTCAGTGCCATACCTTCATGATCTGCCTGTTGCGAAATTTTCAAACCACACGAAAGCATCCGAATTGCCTTGGCTATGTCCTCTTTGCTTGCTTTCACTGAAAATAACTCGTGAAGTTGATCACAAGCATCTAAGGCAATCGCTTCCTGCTGTTGTGTCAATGCACTGCCACTCTTCAAAACCAAAGGAAACTCCGGAGCTATCCTCTCGTGAATGTGTTTCAAAGTGACCTCGAGACCCGATATCAAGGATGCTGTCTGCGATACGTTCACCAACGCTTTTTTGCTTTTGAGTGTAATTTCCATTGTTTCCACCATTGTTGTTCGTGTTTTTTGTTTTTTCTAAACCCTCGATAGCCCTGCGTACCCAATTTCTCCATGTTGCTTGCCAATCGATTTTGGTTGCATTTGCTCCGGCTTTTGAATGCCAGTAATCTCGAAACTTTGCGATTTCGACTTTCACGCGCTCCGGAGGCAAGCCCTCTGCAATGGCAAAATCGTAATCCGGTTCAAAATCCGTAGGCAATCGACAACCGCGATTAGCTTG
>NZ_JBHIRW010000216.1:0-1072 GCF_042197445.1 Bartonella sp. AA1HLJMS
TGTTTTTTATATTTTATAAACTTGATACCTTCTTATTTTTCAATTGCACTATAAAAAATACGTGGTGCACTATTCCAAACCCATTTTTTGACATCAGATGTCATCGCTACAGAAACATATGTCTGATAGATAAAAGCATAAGGCCCTTTCTGCATAAAATCACGTTGTAAATCAGCATACATTTGCGCCCGTTTTTTGGGATCTTTTTGAAACAATGCATCTTGAACCTTTTGATTCATAGTTTCATCCAAATACCCATGGCACCAACTCGCATAGCCTGTATTTTTCGCCTCAAGCCGATTATCTGGATTATAAATAAGACGTGAAGCCATTGTATGAGGATCCGCAGAGCCATTATTCCATCCGAAAAAAATTGTATCAAAACCACGCGCATAAAATTTTGAAAACAATTGCGTACCTACAAAACGTTCAATTTTAAAACGCACCCCCACCTTTTTTGCATTGTCTTGGAGAGACTGAGCAATAGGCAAAGCAAAAGGATAAGGAGAGGCACCGGCAAAAATACTGGCCTCAAAACCATCCGGATAACCTGCCTCTGTTAAAAGTTGCTTTGCTTTTTGGAGATCAAGTTTAAAGGGTTGTCCCTCTTTTTCATCCAAAGCTCCAAGATTACCAAGAGGAATAAAACTTGCACGTGGAATACCAACATCTTTGAGAAGAGTCTTACCGAGTCCTTCATAGTCAATAAGATAACGCATCGCTAAACGCACTTTTTCATTGGCAAAAATAGGGTTTGTCACATTGAACCCCCATATGATCACGGATGGCTCTAACACTCTTTCAACTTTAATATCCGTTGTTGCTTGGAGATCTGCCAAATCCTCTGGCATCAGATTACGTGCAACATCGATATCGTGTTTTTGCAACAATAAACGTTGTGTTCCAGGTTCCGCAACATGGCGAATTAAAATCTTCTTCAATTTAGGCGCCTCCCCCCAATAATTGGAGCTTGCACGCAACAAAATTCCTTCTCCAGGGCGCCAACTCTCTAGCTGATAAGGACCAACGCAAGCAGAATGGCTTGCCAAATACCGGTTTCCCATATCACCAT
>NZ_JBHIRW010000217.1:0-1068 GCF_042197445.1 Bartonella sp. AA1HLJMS
TAATTCTTTTACAGAGAAATTCATAAAAATTACTTGCATAATAATGTGACGCTCCAGATGGAATCTTGACGTAGAGTGGGCATTCACCATCCTGAAACTGAGTATAATCAAAGTAAAATGTCTCACCAAAATCAGTTCTACTGACAACAAGCTGTTCTAATGTCGCAAAACCATGTTTCCTATGATATAAGTTTTTATGCACAATATCACCAGCAGGATGATCCTCAAAACTTGCGTTATAAATGCTAAAAATTTCCTCATAACCAATTTCTCCTCCCTTATAATTTTTTAAAAAATCCTTATAAGAAGTTGTAAACTGTAAACCGAGAGTTTTTTCTGCCTCTTTAATCCGTACATCACTAACTGCATCCTCTGCAGTACCAAAATTGATAATCTCATCATCATATTTATTTACTTTATCAATTAATTGTACAACATCAGCTAAAGTATAAGTTTTCATAGGTTGTTCTCCATAAATTATTATTTTTTAGTTGCTATATCTTTCTTTTCATAATCTTTAGCACGTTCCTTCCAGTATTTCGTCCTCCATTTATCGAATAGGTCTCTGTCAATAGCTGATCCCATTGTATTAGGATTAATATGAATAACTGAATTATGTTTATTATGAAACGCATTTGTAACCTCTGCTATGGGACCATCATGTGTTTGCAGCATATGATGCAATTCAATGGGATTTTCATTAAAGTCAAGAGGTGCTCTTCCTGTTTTCATCCTTTCAATATTTGTACCTTTTACTTCTTTTCCTTTTACTGTCCAACTAACAATCTGGTTAGGATCAAACAGATCATCTCTCTGATAGACTTTGTTTGTCTGAGTAATTTTTTCTCCCTTGTTAGTTATTTCAAACTCAACCTCAATAGGTTTTGACCAGAATTTTCTCTCTTGCCCCAAATATTGAGTTGCAATAGCTTCATCGCTCATTTTTTCTAGCGATTGTGCAATTTCTTTCCCCACATGCGCAGTATTTACTTCAGAACTAGTTGCTCCCGTTATAGCCGCTTCTTCAGCTTTAGCAGCAAATTTGATGAGATCTTTTTCTACAAGCTT
>NZ_JBHIRW010000218.1:0-1066 GCF_042197445.1 Bartonella sp. AA1HLJMS
AAAATTTCATTCGAACTCATCTTTATCTCCTTAATGCTGTAAAGTTTCTCCGGTGTGATCAACACCGCAGCTCTTGCTAATTTTCGACAATGGGGGGTGTTGCTCTTGCATTAATCTCTGCAAGCGCTCGGGATAAAAAAAATCTTCTGGACGCAAATCTATTCCATGATCACGTGCGTAATTCAAAAGCATAATTTGGTATTTAGCTGGTATAATTCCGCCTTTACCCTCTAGTTTTTTTAAAGGATAAGTCCATTTATAAACAGCAGACACATGGCATTGAGAAATCAATGACACACGTTTCGCACCGCCTAAATATTTTATAATCGTACCTGCTGAATTTTTGATATTCATTTTAATTTCTCTATTTATCAAACGGGCATTTATTCGATTATAGAAAAAATGTCAACATTTTTTCTAAAATAGAAATGTTGATATTTTTTAAAACAATAGGAATATTGATAAGTATGGATATTCAAAAAGAAATAAAAATTTGGGCAAATGAAAAACTTAAAACAATGGGTCATGGGTCCCGAACTGAATTAGCTAAACATATGGGACTTCATACATCTGTTGTATCTAAGATGCTTTCTGTCGATGATGATAAAGAAAGTAGAAGCATATCTGCTGATGAACTCGTTAGATTAACTTCATTTTTTAAAGCTCTCCCCCCTCATTTTATACCCGATAATTGTGATGATTATTTTTTAAAATTATATTCCTCGGCAAAGCCAGAGCATAGAAAAGCCGTCATTTCTTTTCTGCGATCTTTGCAAGAAGAAGATGGAAAATAACCACCCGTTTTTGCTCATTTGTTAATGACGAAAATATTTTTAGAGCTTTTTTAGACTGCTTCATACAGAATTTTCTCCACATTGAAATGAAAATTAAATTACTTTTTTGTGTAGACTATTTGTCTATCACTAAAAAAATTTTTTCTGTTTTAGAAAAATTATATTGACTTATTCTAAAATCGAAAATATGTTCACTCCATATCTTAGAAAATAACTTTTGCCAATAGGCAGTATGGAGGCATTTGTGAATAAACCAGTGTTTATAAATTCTG
>NZ_JBHIRW010000219.1:0-1044 GCF_042197445.1 Bartonella sp. AA1HLJMS
GAGACTGTAGAGCCTTATCCAGTGACCTTTAAAAAGGGTAATCCAAAACAAACAGAGATCTCTAATCCCGAAAAATTCTATTACGTGACTGAAATGAAATTCGCAAAAATTAAGAATAGTAAGGAAAAGGATAAATCAACTGTTTTTTATAACAGCAATATCACAATAACAGATATCCCTCTTGAAGCTTATGAGTATATCGTCAATGGTAAACCCGCTCTTGAATGGGTTATGGGGCGTCAATGTGTAAAGACTGATAAAAAGAGTGGCATTGTTAATGATGCCAATCGCTATGCTGTTGAAACCGTTGGCAACCCTGCCTACCCTCTAGAGTTATTTCAGAGGGTTATTACCGTAAGTTTAGAGACAATGAAAATTGTAAAAAACTTACCAAAATTAGAAATAAGAGAAACTGAATAACTTAAAAGCATGCTCACATAATGGGTATGTTAATCTCACAAGGGGTATAGAGCTTATAACCATAATCTATACCTCTTTGTGTTAAGTTGATTACATACAATCCTAATATGCGTTATTCTAAAAAAGAAATCATTTGCACTTTTAAATACTCTTATTTGGATTGCTTTAAGGCTTATAAGAAATCCCATCTTAAAGTGAATTAGATTTTTTACATTGCCTTTAAAAGATTATACCGTAATCTAAAATGAGTGCTTTATGCTTTTCAAAAGCTTTGTTTAAAGAGAGTTATGTATATTCATTTTCTTATATTACTTATAGGTTTTGAATGTTTCTCAAACCCTCAAAATACCTTCAAAACCCCTTTTTATATATATTACAGATTGTATTTACGTGTTTTGTGTAATATAGGTTGTTTATTTAAAACATTAACATATTGAAATATAATAACTTTTATTTTTTTATTGAAAAAAATATATAAAGGGGGGTAAAAGGACCCCTCAAAATACTCAAAATCTTCAAAACTCATAACCATAATGGTCTTGATAGCATTTCATATGAGTTACAAACTATCTTTTGAAAGGCTTTAAAGATTACATACTCTCATAAGACATGTTTTAATCATTC
>NZ_JBHIRW010000220.1:0-1043 GCF_042197445.1 Bartonella sp. AA1HLJMS
AACTTGGTTGTCAGCATCAGGGGCTGTAACAACCGCCCCAATGGCGGTCTGATCAAATGTTGCTAAAGGACGGGAATTCTCACCAGCCTCTACAATGCGAATCCCATGATTAAATTCTGTTGCCATTTTGCTCTCCAAATCAATGAAGAGACTATAACAAGCATCACCATGCTCCATAAGCCTGACACTGTCAGTCAAAAAAAGCCCTTTCAAAGGGCTTTGAAAGAGCAATAAAAGGACTTAAAAATCATACAAGCTCGCTTATAGAACAGCTATCCATTTGACTTGCGCTATTTTTGGTTTTGTATTTAATCTTTCCATAACCTTATAAGAACAGCGCCATCAGCTCCAGCACCACTTGGATAAGAATCAGCATGAGCACCAGCCCCGCCGCCGCCAAAACCACGCCCTGCTTTTCCTGAACTATAGGAACCTTGTCCCGTTCCTCCAGATCCTCCTCTTGATGTATCACCCCCAGCATCACCGCCATTACCACTTATCTTGCCAGTAATTCCATTCGTTCCAGCACAACCATTTCCACCTTTAGCAAGTCCTGGATGTTCATCTGTTGCTAAACCAAAATTTCCTCCCATTCCTCCAGTACCACCACTTCCTGAATAGCAGCCAGTAACATAACCATTTCGTGAACTATAGTAACCGGCACTACCATAGTTTCCTCCTGTGGCGGTGATAAAATTCTTCCCAACAACTGTTGTTCCTCCAGAATTACCGTTTACACAGCTTTTTGCAATAGAAGCCCCTCCTTTACCAATCACGATATCCTCATGACCCTTTAAACTGGCTTTATAGCCATACCAGACTGAACAACCGGCACCACCACCACCTCCTCCTAATCCTGACAAATAGGCTCCGCCACCACTGCCGCCACCGCCCCAAGCTTGGATCTCAACTTTGGTTTTATCGGTGACCCAATCGGGCCATTGAATTTTCCCATCTTGCGTATACAGCAATTCAGCATCAGCAAGAGCCGGCCAATTTGTGATTTTATCGATCAAATCTTTTTTAAGACTCTTTATTTGTGC
>NZ_JBHIRW010000221.1:0-1021 GCF_042197445.1 Bartonella sp. AA1HLJMS
GCATTCCTCATTTTTAAAAACACAAATAAAATGAATATATTACACATATAAAAAAGAAACATGGTACGCCCAAGGGGCGGGTATAGAGTAAATAAAATCAAAGAATTATATAGAATATAAGGGAATTAATGAATTTTGATTCTATTACGTTTTTTTGTCTCTGCCCCTAACTTTTTTGGAGCTTTTTTATAGCTTCAAGAGCTAGTCTTTTACGATCTGCACTCTTTGTATAAAGGGATGCCATCTGATCTTCTGTCCAGCCAAAAATTGCTTTGAGTTGTGATACTGTTGCTCCAGAATTAGCTGCACGTGTTGCGGCTAATTTTCTTAATCCATGCGCCGATTTTTTAATGCCAGCCGCATTACAAGCGTCTCTAAATCCATTCCCAAAGCTTTCTTTGGTGAATTTTTGATTCACTTTACTACAGATAAATGTTTCTTCTCCAATAGGACCAGTTTCAAGCGTTTTAGCTAATTCCGGTAAAATGGGAAGAAAAACATCTGTTTGGAATTTACTTTTCTCTGTTTTGAGATGAATAATATTGTCTTTGACATCTTTCCAGCCAATGCGTACCGCATCACCACGACGCAAGCCCGTATATAAAAGAACATCAATCCAGACACGTTCATGGGTACCATGATGCCATCTTTGATAATATTTTTCGACATCTTCTTCTGTCCAAACAGGAAATCCCTCTTTGTTTTTGAGGGGGGGTCTTTTTATTCCTAAAGCTGGATTATTTTCCAAAAGACCTTGATCAATCGCCCAATTAAAAAGTCCATTAAGGGCTTTCAGAAAATTTCTAGCCATTGCTGGTGTTTCTTTACGCCGTTCAACACCGGCTATGATATGTTTCTTTTCAATTGCTTGGTATGGAATGTTTCCTATGGTATCACATACCTTCATAAGGATGAGTTCTTTTTGTTTTTGGGTGACTTTAGAAAGGTTATGCCAATTGGAGCTATTAAAATACTGTTTAAGGAGCCATGCGAATGAACCTTCGACTAGCTTACCAGTTTT
>NZ_JBHIRW010000222.1:0-1020 GCF_042197445.1 Bartonella sp. AA1HLJMS
TCGTAACTGGTCAAGCAATTGGGATATCAAAAACATTTATGCCAACTTGTGGAGAGCTTTTAACTTATTGCCAGACAGTAGAAAACACCCTTCTTTCAAAAGCCGAAAGTGTACGCAAGACTGTTTTGAGCACCCGTGAAAAAAGGCTGAAAGAAAAGGCAATGAGAGAGAATTCAAGACCACTCACGTTGGTTGAAAAGCAAAAGCTTGAAGGAATTTAAATGGTCTTGGGGGAACAGTAAAAAACATTGCAGGTTAGTAAACTAGTGAAAAGCGCTGATCATTTTGGGATTAGATATGTGTTTAAACCGACAAAAAGGCACCGTACAAAGAGATTTGAAGTTTTTTACTACAATTAAAAACACAAAACGCTCTGTACGGTCAAATTTTAGGTAAATAGACCAATTGGTAAATTATGGACTAAAAACATGAGAATATTAAAAGACCTGTCCTTAAAAAAGCGTAAACAGCCAATGCAAAAAGAGTTTGTTGCAACAGCTGTTGATTATGTTCCTTGGGGGGGGACGGAGCGGCAGAGTATTTTTACAACCTCTACAAATATGAAGACGGTACAAGAGAATGTGAAAAGTTTGATGGCGGCCAGTATTATACCACACCAGAATGCGGATTTTAGTACCAAAGCGCAAGTGAAAGCATGGGTTTACGGTGGTGCTATTCCGAAAAGCATTCTGAATTACGAACCTCTTATAGATGAGATCAATAAAGAGATCAAAAAATTATCGAAAGCCGCAGGAAATAAATATTTTTACAGATAAGCAGCGAAGAGCCTTGTTTGGCATTATAACTTTTATATTTTTATGTTTTTTAGGAATTAAAAAAATCTTGACTTTATTCAGAGTATTTTGACATTCGCGTCTGTTTCTTTGGTAATAGTCACAACGATTTTTGCAATTTTAATATTCCTTCTGAATTGCAGAGCAACCCAAAATATAAAGATGATGATACAACGGGTTGGGTGAAACTAACACGTGATTTACAACAGTATTTGCACAGACTCTT
>NZ_JBHIRW010000223.1:0-1012 GCF_042197445.1 Bartonella sp. AA1HLJMS
TCTTAAAATTCATTTAAAGCGTCAAATAGAAGCTGAAAGAGTACATCTAGAAACTACACAAAATACGGCTTAATGCCCCTTTAATATGACACGACAAAGAAATGAACCCAAAACCCCATTAGCAAGACGCCTCATAGAGGTAAGAAAGCTTGTAGGCTTATCTCGTGATATATTTTCTCTTAAAATTGGTATTAGTATTCAAGGGCTTGGCAATTACGAACGCGGTGATAGAACCCCAGACGCAACCGTTTTAACATCATATGGAGAAAAATTTGGGGTCAACCTAAATTGGCTTTTGACTGGTGAAGATGAAATGTTCATAAACATGATGAAAACTCAGTCTTTCAATATATCTCCACCTACCATCCCTGCTGGTCTCATGAAAAAGCTTGGTCGCATAGCTTATACAACCTATCGCGATGCAAATATAAAGATCCCTCCTGAAGATATAGCGGAACTCGCGGCGGAACTTTATGGAAAACTGCAAGAGCTTGTTCAAGACATCAACGACACGGAAGAAGTAGAGCTTATTTTACCTCTTCTAAAACTGCATTTAAAGCGTCAAATAGAGGCTAAAAATGCACATCCAGAAACTACATAAGATACAGCTTAATGCCTCTTTAATATGAAAAATCGATATGAAAATCTTTTTACATTAAAAAAATAATATAACTATTTGATTAATAAGTATATATTGCCTCTAAAAATAGATAATCATCAATAGGTGAAAATCTTTTTTGCTTTTTTGGTCATTTTGGGCTGATTTTGACGTCAATTGAACTTTTGGAGTGATTTTTTTCACAGGGTCTTCAAAGGCGGTTTTCTGGGCTTTCACAGACGTTTAAAAATTTTTCACAGGGTTTTCAAAGACCTTTCAAAGCCTTCTCTCATTTTTACCATAAAAACGCACTTTTTTCTAATTTTCACTATTTTTCGCTCTTTTTTACAATTTTAGGTGTCAAAATCTATTTTGACAAAACGCGCATTTAATGCTAAATTTTATACATAAAAA
>NZ_JBHIRW010000224.1:0-1006 GCF_042197445.1 Bartonella sp. AA1HLJMS
TATACATCTGAAAACGGAAAAATCCGCTCTAATCTCTCTGCCACGAGTGCTGGTGGTCATTGGGGCATAGGTGGTGCAATCACTCTGAAAATAAAATAATACGAACAACGAAAAGAAAACAAAACATCCACCCTTATTAATTGAAATAAGGGTGATTTTTTTTACAGACGCACAGTATTTACCCAGAGATAAGCATAATATTTGATGAGGCTATAGACTGTGAGGTTTTATAGAAGATTTTTCTATATTTTTGTTGAAAAAAGATCACAGTAGAATCCATATTGCTAAAAAGGTATATTTTTATGTTGCTATTTTCTTGAACAGCCTATAGCTGTATGGGAATGTACATTAGTAAGACTCATTTTGATAAAATAACTTTCAAAGGGGAGGATAAGTAGTGCGTAAAGATAAAAGGTACATCACGAGACCACGCATATATCATTATATGATATATTAAAAAGAAAAAATCCAACTAAAAAGCCAGTTATCCAAGGAAAACTATATTCCGGACATATTACAATTTCTTTTTACTTTACTTATTATTAATAAAACCATGCTTTCTAATAAAAATAAAGTCTATAATTAGGAAAATACATACTAAAACCTAGTACAAAGGATTTTATAGTAATCACTACCAAGTAAAAAGTAATATTAAATATACAAGGCCCCTTTTTTAGTTAGGAAAAAAGCATACTAAACCCTTAGACTCTAAATGTGTTATCTTTATGTCCACAAAACATAATCAAAAAACAAACATTTAGGTCTCAATAAAGAGAGCACAAACAAAACAAGACTAAAGACTCAAAATGTTCACACTCTAAGCAATGATCGTCTACTCTAAATTCCAAAGATATCGATAATGCTAAAATGTGTCTTTTTTATGTTTTGGAGGTGTTTCTAAGTTTTTTCATTGGAGAGTTTGTTATGAAAAAATTATATGCCCCACAAGCTGCGAGTGAATTAAAACGTTCTCGTTTTTCTTTTGTTAAAGTTCTTTCGTTGGCTA
>NZ_JBHIRW010000225.1:0-1004 GCF_042197445.1 Bartonella sp. AA1HLJMS
TTTATATAATTGCACATAATAAAATATTATATGTAATTTTGTTATTATAATATAACACATTATGTATTACATGTAAAGATAAAAAACAATAAATGATAAAAATAATTTATTCCTTTTACGCCATAATAACTCAAGATACCAACAGTAATATTTTGTCATTTTTATTGCTATAATTAAAAATAATAATAATTTATTAAATTTCTTATTATAAGAAATATTACGAAACAAATTCATTTAAAAAATTATATAATAGAGCTTTTATAAATAATTTAAAATGTAATTAATTTTAAAGAACTATAAAATTTAAAACTGCCAATATAATGATATATGATTGTCTATTATTTCAATAAATATAAAAATGAAATTGGTATCAAATAAAAACTTGATCTAAAACAAATCTATCCTAATAAAACAACTTTAAATAGTGTACTATTTTTCTATAAAACAGGTATAAAGTGTAAAAAAACAATTAAGATCTCTATCTTCAAATGGAAGAGACGTTAATAAAATGATTCTCAACTTTTACTGATATATAAAAAGAAAAAATACTGCATAGCATCTTAAAAAAGGTAATTCAGCCCCCTTTATCCCATACAGCATAAAGAACACAAAATATTGACTTTCAAACCTAATAAAACAAACGCATAAAATAAGTAAATCTATCAGATTTACAAAAAAATTATAAGCAATACTAGAACACCAACAAACTACCTAAAACCAGATAAAAAGAGAGTCATGAAAAATGAGATGATCCCCAAAATACTGAAAAAACTTTCTTTCTTAATTTTCATAAAAGTTATTCCATATTTTTCGTCAATATTGTAGATCACAACCATATTTATATTTTAAGTAATTATATTTACTCTATATTAGTAACAAATAATTCTCTTTGAACGAAATTTTTAGCAATATTCACATAACTGTCTTCAATTTGTGAAAAACGAATAATAATAAATAATTGATCAAATGCTTGAAAGAAAAGGAATAGAGAAACTTACTAAAAA
>NZ_JBHIRW010000226.1:0-1001 GCF_042197445.1 Bartonella sp. AA1HLJMS
CAGAGATTCTTTGAAGTTAAGAAAGCGCATTTTCGCATCAAGGGTCTTATGGGCGAGATTGTGTCTTTTCATTTCTCTCTGATCATTGTGCAGTTGTTGTATGGCTTGCTTTTGTTGTGCCGTTTTCTTTTTCAAGTCTTGAGCGAGTTTAAAAGATAACCTGATATGCTTGATCAACCGGTAAGGAAGCCTGACCATCACCATAACCATTAAAATGGCAATGATAATGAACCCTAAAAAAGCCAAATATTGTATAATAATAATCACTTTCCCCCCCTATCGCATTGATGTGAAATCATCATTTTTATTCTCTGTTTAAGCAAATGTTTCTAATCTCTTTACTGTTTTTTTCACGCTATAATGAAGGAAACTATGGAAGATTAAAATGACAGGTAAAGCGATAATCATACACACACAGCACCACAACAGCAGCAGTACGACAAAAACGCTAACCTTAAACAATTGCAACGCATAACCGTGTAAAAAAATTGTAGATCTTGGAAAAAAAGCAAAAAAAGCTATCAAACCTACGAAAAGCATCATCAAAATAAAGGCTAGAAAAAAGATGATACAATAATCTTTTCTTGAAAGTTCCAAAGATTCTTGAAAAGAAAAAGCACGCAACTGTGTTGCAAGAACTGTCCTCTGTCCTCTACCCTCTACCTGATCATGCCCTAAATTCTGTTCTGCCCCCTTTTTTAATTTCCGCCGCATCCCAAACAACAATATGACCCGTTTTATAAAAGAATAATAAAGTGCCAAGATAGTCATGATGGTAGAAAACACTATCATGATCTCCCCCACCAACATGACAACACCCAACCCTGCTGTAGTCAACATTCCAAAACTCCTTACAAAAGCATTATCCTCTCGTTTCCCTATCGTGTTCTGTTGATAGCTTGGTTGTCTAGCTGTTGCTGCTCCGGCAATGTATCCCACAGTTTTATCATTTCCTTCACATCTCGTTTAGAGATGGCGTTAAAGACAAAAAAGAGTGGAAA
>NZ_JBHIRW010000227.1:0-1000 GCF_042197445.1 Bartonella sp. AA1HLJMS
TAAGCCGCGTGATGAAGCAGTAAAAGCGCCGCCTCATAAGAATAAGAAGAGTAAGAAGAAGGGTAAGTGAGGAGAGAGGGATGGGCTTAATTGCACTTATTATATCTTGTATTGCTAATTTGTGTTCATGTTATGCGGTTTATACCAATTTTAAAAACATAAAAATGCTTAGACAAGCGATAAAAGAACGAGATGAGTTAATAGCGTCACAAAAAGCGTTGATGGAAGGACAGCTAGCAGAAAAAAATGAGTTAATAGCGTCACAAAAAGCATTGATGGAAGAACAGCTAGCAGAAAATGAAGAGAAAATACAACATTTACAAAAATTACAAAAAGAAGTGCAAGAACGTTTGTTGGAATCTGAACAGAAGAAATCTAAAGAGCAAGAATATTTGACTGAATATGAAAATATTTATGAAAATCTTCAAGAGCCTGAAGATGTTCGTGCGCTTGTAAGAGAGTTTGTAAACAAAGCTCCAATTATAAATGAATATAGTGATGAAAAAGATGATGATAGAGCACGAAAGATATTGCAACAATTGATGATGGATGAACAGAGAAAGAATGAAGCAATTCAAATTATTAACGATGTTCATACATGGTTTATGGCAAAAAAAACCGTTACAATTGAAGAATTTAATAAATGGGATAGATCGCAATATTTATTATTTCATCTTGTGAGGCCAAAGCCACTGACATGGGCCGAGTTGGCTGAAAAAAGTATTGAGGAACAACAGCGTTATTGTTCAAATTGGAAAACCATTATTCTTTGAACGTAACAGCTGTAAGAGTTCTGGTTCTGGTTCAAAGTATTGAATATCGCGGACGGGAAAATTCACTTTTTCTGGTGGATTTTGAGGATCTACGGCAGCATTTTCGTAAAAAGAGCAATCTTCTAAAACACATTTTGTATGGAGTGGTGTGGTGATTAACACGATTCTTTGTTTTGATCTAGGTACCAAAACGGGGTGGGCGATACGTGGTGCAAGTGGTGACATAT
>NZ_JBHIRW010000228.1:0-976 GCF_042197445.1 Bartonella sp. AA1HLJMS
TACACTTTCCTAATCCCCTCAATATTACTACAGCCCCTAAAACTTGGGACGCTTCATGAAGAGGACTTATTCTTTCTTTAAGTATTTTTACTTCACGCAATCTTCCCTGCTTGGTATATGCAAGAGACATGGTTTTGACTAATGCAACATAATCAAATTTGAAACGAGAAATTCCATGTAAGATCTTTCATGAAAAACAATGAGTTATCCTTATAAATCAACGTGACAGTGCTGTTATGAAGAGAACTCCTCGCTCATCTTAATAGTCCATAGCGATTTAACTGGATATCGTTTTATATTCTATACACAGAAGTGTCTTTATAAAAATACTTCATCTCAGGCAAAAAAAAAAGAACAGCCTATTAAAAAAGAAAAACATCTCAATGCTTGCCTTTCTTTTTTCCATGAGAGTTTCAAATTGATAAGCCTGTCTGAAAAGAGTGCTGTTTATGCCCTTAAAAATACTGCTCTTGTATCAAGATCACTTACTCAGATGAGAATTGCAGTTTAGCCAAATGCGCATAAACATTATTTTTTTATAATGAGTTGTGTGTTCCTTCTTCCACAAAAGCGCCTTTATCTATCACGAGAATACGATCAGCTTTTAAAATTGTTGCCAAACGATGGGCAATGACCAAGGTTGTACAATTTTGCATCAATCCTTCTAAGGCATTTTGCACTAACTTTTCACTGTTTGCATCTAAAGAAAATGTTGCTTCATCAAGCAGCAACATTTTGATTTATAATAATAATTCATTATTTTATAGGTTGAATGAGAATCCCGAATACCGTAAGATTCTCTCATTTCAAACCTGTTCCATGGTGAACCAATCAAAACCATGTTTTTTGCACGTACCAAGCGGAGAGAGCCCACGTGAATAAAAAACTATTAAGAAAGAACTTAAAATGCCTATAATAAATTATCTCAAGTGCCAAGGGCTGTAGCAACATCCACGAGTTGGCAAATATAATGATG
>NZ_JBHIRW010000229.1:0-971 GCF_042197445.1 Bartonella sp. AA1HLJMS
AACCACTCTGCCATGAGTATATCGCGTTCATGTTTTTTGACCGAACACCACGGAAAATTTGCCAAATCCCAAGGATAATCAATTTGGTTCCAGCTTAACTCTTCATCCCCATCATCTATCCAATTACCAATAAGCCTGCCTTCTTCTCTTGTGAGCGTGTGATTGATTTCTGTTGTGCGTCCAAAGGAAAACAAAGTGTCCCCAGCTGTTAAGTGAACACCGCTTTCATATTCCAACATGCTGTCATCAAACCGTGACATATTGCATTCAACAGCTTGCACATCATAACCATAGGTCCCACGGCGAAAATCAGAGCGCAAACTTTTGGAAAGATCTGTGATTGCTTCAATAGCTTCAAGGCTTTTGCGTTCAGGCAACTGATCAAAATCAAGTTGAAAGGAGTTCCACCATGCTCGCCCCGTCCAAGCGGGTTGAAAGCGTGCCGAAATCCCTAACCATTCAAGCCCTATCTCTATTGCCTCAAGGGAGCCGCGAATATTTTGCCATGCAAGACCCTGATCAATTAAATCATAAAGGTTAGAGAAATAAGGGTTTAATTCTTGTAAGCCATATTCGTCTATTAAAAAGGGCAACCAAGAAGGCGGACGCGTAATAAATTTCGCGCGGGGTATTTCTTCGAGTGCCATTTTAACGTGAGGGTCAAGAGCCATTGCTTCTGCAAAACAACGTTCAAACAAGCTCGAATTTGGGGGCAAAAGTGAGGAAAGCATCAATAAGCACGCCCCCGTTCAGACAAGACAATATCCCCTAGTGCGACGGCTTCATCCGGTGCGACCAAAATATCCTCACAAGGTTGCGTTATGTTTACATGGTGAACGCCTTCAACCATCAAGCGGCTTAGTATCCAACTTAAAGACAAATCACGCCCAAGCCTTTGCGCACGCGCCCATTCTGCTCTTAAATTCTGCTCCGCTCTTTCCAAAACAAAGGAGCCTTCATCCGGTAACAAC
>NZ_JBHIRW010000230.1:0-968 GCF_042197445.1 Bartonella sp. AA1HLJMS
TTACGGCGCCCCAAAACAAAAGATTTGCAAGCAATCGACAAAAAAGAAGGCGTAGAGCAAACAATTGCTATGATCGCACGTCTTTCTGAATGGCCGCATGAGGCTATCAGCGAACTCGACATCAATGATTTGTCAAGCATTGGAGAGATTTTGGAGTCTTTTATCAAACGGCGGGATACCTCGACTGGGAAACCGCCGCTAAACTCATAGCCGATATTGCCATTGTGTTCCATTGGTCCCTTTCAGACATGATGGAAATGGAACTACAAGAACTCATATTCTGGCGAAAACAAGCAGCAGAAAGGTGTAAAACAAAATGAGTGAAAAAGTTGCTGATGCAAAGGTGAAACTGTCTCTTGAAGACAAACTCACCGCGCCTCTTAAACGTGTACAAAAAAAATTCGATACATTGTCTAAAACACTCTCACATAGTTTGGGTATTGTGCGCTTTTCTGCTGCTGTCAAAAACATGACAAAAAGCCTTCATGGCGTTCAAAGTGCTCTTAGCACAGCGGCAAGTCGTGCTTCAGTCTTTACCGGTGTCTTAGGGCTTGCTGGTGGTGGTCTTGTGGCAAGTGTAGCCGCCCTCACCATGAAAACCATGCATCTGGGAGATAGTCTTTATCACGCATCACACCATTTAAATATGAGTGTTGCATCACTTCAATTATGGGGTGATGCAGCCGATAATTCAGGCACTTCTGCCGAACTTTTTCAACAATCCTTAGCGGTTTTAAATAGGCGTTCAGCACAAGCATATGCCGGACAAAAAAGAGGCATGATGGGCTTTGAAGCACTTGGCATTTCTGTCAAAAACACTTCTGGAAAACTCAAATCCACTTCTGTCTTGTTAGAAGAAATTACCGACAAGATGAGTAAGATGAAAAGCCAAGCACAAAGACAGCATATTGCCGCTCTGCTGTTTGGGGGTGATGGCAAAGAAATGGCTTCCATGCTTGCACAAGGCA
>NZ_JBHIRW010000231.1:0-966 GCF_042197445.1 Bartonella sp. AA1HLJMS
TAGCAGCTCTCTTGTTTCTGCTCTTATGGCATTGGCGATGGTTGCACAACAAGTTTCAGCAAAAACACCCGCTGATACCCTTGTGATGGCTTGGAATCTTGATGCAATTAGTACATTTGATCCCGCACAACTTAATGATGTTTATGGAAGTGAAATTGTTCGCAATGTTTGTGATAATTTGGTCAGTACTGCGACAAATGATCCTGCTAAAATGGTTCCCGCTTTAGCAACACATTGGGATGTTTCAGGTGATGATCACAGTACGGTGATTACTTTTCATTTACGTGATGGTTTGAAGTTTAATGATGGCAGATCAGCCAATGCCAATGATCTTGTTTGGGGTATGAAGCGGATTGTCAAATTGAAGATGGGTAATGCGGCAATTTTTAATGAATATGGAATTACAGAGCAAAATGTTGATGATGCTTTGCAAGCCCCAGATAAGAAAACAGTGGTGATGAAATTTGATAAGCCTTATCCAGCAGAGCTCATTCTTAATAATATTGTTGCAAGTCCGGCAACAGCTTTGCTTGATCGTCAGACAATTATGAAGCATGAAAAAGATGGCGATTTTGGAAATCAGTATTTGAAAAGTCATGCTGCTTGTGTTGGTCCTTATCAGTTAAAAAGTTGGCGCTCTGGAGAAGCTCTTTTGTTGCGTGCAAGCTCTCACTATTGGGGACAAGCGCCTAAACTGAAGCAGATTTTAATTCGCCATGTTGCAGAGCCCGGAACACAACGTTTGTTGTTGCAAAAGCACGATATTGATGTTGCTCGTGATTTGACCCCTGAAGATCTTGCAGATCTGCAAAAAACAACAGATGTTAAAATTGAAGAAGTGTTAGAACCATCTATGATGTACTGGGGATTTAACATGACAAATCCTATTTTTGCTAAGGAAAAAGTGCGTTTGGCGATGCGTTATCTCATAGATTATGAAGGTCTTGGCAAGAAGCTTCTCAAAGG
>NZ_JBHIRW010000232.1:0-964 GCF_042197445.1 Bartonella sp. AA1HLJMS
TTTACAATATTAGGTTGTGGTCCTTCTCCAGGAGTGCCAAGACCTAATGGTGATTGGGGAACATGTGATCCGAATAATCCTAAAAATAAACGCTACAGAAGTTCTTTATTAGTTGAACGCATTAAACCATCAGGGAAAAAAACAACAATCGTTATTGATACGGGGCCGGATTTTCGCTCACAAATGATTGAAGCGCATGTGGACCATCTTGATGCTGCTCTTTACACACATTCTCATGCAGATCATATCCACGGTATTGATGATTTACGCAGCTATGCACTTGCACAAAAATGTTTAATAGATATCTATGCGGACAGATTTACACTAGAACATCTCAAAAATGCTTTCGGATATTGTTTTCAAACACCAAAAGATTCATCTTATTCTCCTATTTTAAAAGAGCATCTTATCAATGAAGATAGCCAATTTATTATTCAAGGGGAGGGTGGAACAATAAGCGTTAATACGCATTTACAACACCATGGAAATATTCATTCTTTAGGTTTCCGTATCGGAAATGTTGCCTATTGTACAGATGTTAGCGAGTTTCCTGAAAAAACATTATCCAAATTAATGGGTTTGGATGTTCTCATCATTGAAGCCCTTCAATTTAAATCTCACCCAAGTCATTTTTCTGTTGATCAAGCATTACAATGGATAAAATATTTAAAGCCAAAACAAGCAATACTCACACATATGGATAGATCGCTGGATTACAATAAGGTAATAAATTACGTTCCACCCTATGTAAAACCTGCATATCAAGGTCTTACTTTTGAAACAGATGCGTAAGCTTATTATGCGCAATATTTTAAGTTAAATAAAACACTTTTAAATTTATCCTTTATTTTATTTCATTTTTGACATATTTAGTGTTTTTTTATGTTAAAAATGAGGCTTTTATGTATAAGAATTTTAAGCGGGGTGTATGTATTGTGGTTTTAGCGGTTTCCTTGACAGCATG
>NZ_JBHIRW010000233.1:0-962 GCF_042197445.1 Bartonella sp. AA1HLJMS
TTTACAATATTAGGTTGTGGTCCTTCTCCAGGAGTGCCAAGACCTAATGGTGATTGGGGAACATGTGATCCGAATAACCCTAAAAATAAACGCTACAGAAGTTCTTTATTAGTTGAACGTATTAAACCTTCTGGAGACAAAACAACGATCGTTATTGATACAGGTCCAGATTTTCGCTCACAAATGATCGATGCGCGTGTAAGCCATCTTGATGCTGCTCTTTACACGCATTCTCATGCAGACCATATCCACGGTATTGATGATTTACGCAGCTATGCACTTGCACAAAAATGTTTAATAGATATCTATGCCGACAGATTTACACTAGAGCATCTCAAAAGTGCTTTCGGATATTGTTTTCAAACTCCAAAAGATTCATCTTATTCTCCCATTTTAAAAGAGCATCTTATCAATGAAGATAGCCAATTTATTATTCAGGGGCAGGGCGGAGAAATAAGCGTCAATACACATTTACAACACCACGGAAACATTCATTCCTTAGGTTTTCGGATTGGGAATGTTGCCTATTGTACGGATGTTAGTGAATTTCCTGAAAAAACTTTATCCAAATTAATGGATTTGGATGTTCTCATCATTGAAGCTCTTCAATTTAAATCCCATCCGAGTCATTTTTCTGTTGATCAAGCATTACAGTGGATAGAATATTTAAAGCCGAAACAAGCAATACTCACACATATGGACAGATCGCTGGATTACAATAAGGTTATAAATTACGTTCCATCCTATGTAAAACCTGCATATCAAGGTCTTACTTTTGAAACAGATGCATAAGCTTATTATGCGCAATATTTAAGTTAAATAAAATACTTTTAAATTTATCCTTTATTTTATTTCATTTTTGACATATTTAGTGTTTTTTATGTCAAAAATGAGGCTTTTATGTATAAGAATTTTAAGCGGGGTGTATGTATTGTGGTTTTAGCGGTTTCCTTGACAGCATG
>NZ_JBHIRW010000234.1:0-954 GCF_042197445.1 Bartonella sp. AA1HLJMS
TGAGCGAGGGGAAAATGAGCGAGGGGAAAAAGTGAAGAGAGGCTTTTGTTGAGCCTTGCTTTTGACTTGTTCATTAAGGAGCATGGGGTGCACTTCTCGTTTTATGCCTTTTTATATTTGTGTCGTGTTTTTTTAAAGAATTGAGGCTCTTGCTTGAGTTGGTGCTCTTGCTTGAGTGCTGAGAGGAAAGTGAAGAGGGCTTTTATTGAGCCTTGCCTTTGACTTGTTCATTAAGGAGCATGGGGGACACTTCTCGTTTTATGCCTTTTTATATTTGTGTCGTGTTTTGAAAAGAATTGAGGCTCTTGCTTGAGTAGGATTCTTGCTTGAGTGCTGAGGGGAAAGTGAAGAGAGGCCGCTCTTGGACTTTACTTGCTGTTTCTGTTCTCTTAAAGAGAGAAAATCTTGTAACTTATTTTCTTTTTATCAAGCATAAAAATGTGTTTTACCAAGCGATATTGAGAGCGAAAAATCTATACTTAAAGCAAAAGATATTCTGGTGTTTGGGGAAAAAAAGCCCATTTTCTTGCAGGTGGAGAGGCAAGACGCATAGAGAAGGTGAGCCAAAAGCACACGTTTTGCTCCATAGAAAGTGTAACAGTGCTTTTAAAGAGCTTGGGGTGGAGGGGGAAAATTGAAAGAAAAGAGGGACATCTATTTATTTACGAGACCGTGAAGGACAGTTTCTCTCTCTGGATGAAAAAGGTTTTGTGCAATTTGGTTATGGAATTGTGAGAGGCGCTGGTATTCATGCGGCGGCTTGCCAAATGATTAATCCTTATCATTTTAGGGCTTTATCATTTTTGGGGGGGGGCCAGATTGACAACGAGGCATTGAGGCAAAGGGGTGGATTTTAAGGCAAAGGGATTGAAATTTTTTGAGGAAGAGGTAAGCGTAAGGCATTTATGCTGTGTACTTGAGGAAGTTTTTGATGAGGCAATGAATGAGGTTGAT
>NZ_JBHIRW010000235.1:0-953 GCF_042197445.1 Bartonella sp. AA1HLJMS
TTTGTTGCTTTGATAAAGGCAGCAAAGACGGCAGCTGGTGACAATGTTTTCAATATGCGTGACTTCAATTTATTTATTGAAGCAATGCCAGCTATTAATATCTCAACACAAAGTGAAACAATTGAAGATGGACATGATTTTGGCTTAAGGCGGCGTGTTTTAACGCTAGATGTTGAATGCTATGCGACATGTGAAGATGGCGCACGTTTTGTTGATCAATTAGCATGGGAAGTTGAGGAGGTTTTCTACGCTAATCCCAATCTCAACAACACAGTTGAAACATGCCGCCTGCAAAATATTGCTTTTGCCTTTGGTGATAATGGCGCTCTAGCACTCCACGGTGCAATTTTAACCTTTGACGTAACTTACGTCACCAATATCCCCTGCCTTGATGAAGGAAAGGCAACCGAAAGAGTTGTTGAACCCGTTGTCGGTTTTAAACCAGAAACAGGCGTGAAAAACAAAGATAAATACCATAAAATCGAGGTTACTCATGTTAGAGCGGCGCGATAAAGAAATCACAGATCTAAAGAGACGTGTGGCCAATATGGTTGTGGTGGGGAAGATTAGCCATGTCGACCATAAAAACGCACGCTATCGGATAAAAAGTGGCAATCTTGTCAGTGACTGGATTCCAGATACACAAGCCCGCGCCGGTAAAACACGCTCTTATGAAGGGCGCGATGTTGGAGAGCAAGTAATTGTTGTTTCATCATCAGGGGATTTATCGCAAGGGATGATTGTGGGTTCCATTCATACAGATGCTAATCAAGCAGCCGATAAGGGCAGCATTCACCGAACGATATACCCTGATGGAACCAGCCTTGAATATGATGATGAACAAAACACTTATGGAATTCACATCAAATCCGGCGGAAAGTTTATCCTGACAATCGCTGATGGTGTGTCACTAAAAGGTGATGGTGGCAAGCTAGAGCTTACCGCACCGGAAG
>NZ_JBHIRW010000236.1:0-952 GCF_042197445.1 Bartonella sp. AA1HLJMS
CCACTCTTAAATAGAATTAGATTTTTTTACATCGCCTTTAAAAGATTATACCGTAATCTAAAATGATAGCTTTATTAACATCGACCTTGTGGCTAAAATTCGTGATTATGCTGCTATTTTCCTAACTCTACTTTGGGACTATAAGCCCCTCTTTGGCTAGTTTTTCAACAGTTGTTTCAGCAACGCTTACTATGAGATTAGAAAATGATGCAAAAGCATTTCCATCGCTATAGCCTTTTGCTAGCCATATGGTTTCTTTGTTTTTTGTATGGTGAATAAGATAAACACTAACACTTATGGCGGGCTTACTAATATTATATCCACCGGTCACATAACCTGGTGTCGTCTCAGTTTCTATGGTAGCAAAGTTTCCAAATCCCGAAATAGTACTTGTAGAGGTTCCCGGATGATACGTTGGCGGGATATATGTCTGCGATATAGCACGATTATCAACGCTAACTATTAGGAGTGCATCTGCGCCTTTATTTGTTATAATTTCCTCTTTCTCGTTATAGGAATAATTACGAGTTAGAGGGAAAAGTTCTAATCCTCTCAATATCTGTACATTGTATTTAGCAAGCGATTTCTCAAAGGTGTCTTCAAGTGCTTTTTGCTCAGAAATAGACATGCCAACACCTCCTATGACCATCTTTTTCGTTTGAAATCGTCCCTTGTAGTTTGGATCAACAATTCCGTTCAAATGTGTTATAGGACCACAAGCTGTGAGTATTAACAAACAAAGTAAAATAAAAAACTTCATCATCATAAACCTTTGATTAATGCAAAAGTCTAATAATGTATTTATAATTCAAATTAAAGATACGATTTGAACTTTTAAATAATTTTTTTAGATTGTTTTGCAAAATTTAAGAAATCCACTCTTAAATAGAATTAGATTTTTTTACATCGCCTTTAAAAGATTATACCGTAATCTAAAATGATAGCTTTATTA
>NZ_JBHIRW010000237.1:0-948 GCF_042197445.1 Bartonella sp. AA1HLJMS
AACAAAGCCAACCTATTAAAAACACTTTAGCAGAAACCTATTTACGTATGCGGGGTATTACATGTGATTTGCCTCCTTATTTACGCTTTTACGACAAATGTTCGCACCCCTCTGGGGTTACACTGACCGCGTTGGTGGCTCTTGTTAAGGGTGCTGGCTCCTTTCCCATTCATAGAACCTTTTTACAAGCCAATGGCTGCAAAACAGATCAGAAACCAGCAAAAGCCATGTTGGGGTCTGTCATGGGCGGTACTGTGCATTTAAGCCAAGACAATCCAAAACATAAGGAATTATTTAACAAACTTTAGAGCTTTTATGCTGTTACAACTATCTTCGTGAAATTTATGAAGACAAAACCCAAAAGGCGGTCGGCCTACAAAACGCTATGAATAGCTCACCTTGGTGAAAAATCATAGGACCACACAATAGAGAAATCTCTTTTGACAGTTTTTCAAGCCAATCGCTCAACGCTCTTTTTAGTGACATTCTCTTCATTGCTCTTTTTTCAAAGAAAATGATCAGAGTTCTTCTTACAAAGAGTTTTGTTGCTTTTGGAGAGTTATTCCAATGTTTATGTTATTTTTTTTAATAATAAAAAATAAAAAACATTATATTTTAATATTTTTGTTTAGGATCTTGAGCTACTCTATGGAAATTTCTATTTTTGTAAAAAATCCAAACGTGCAACAGCATGGTAAAATATATTTTTATGACGTTGGTGATGATCTCAAGAAAAAAGAAAAAAACCTTACGATAATAGGAGTCATTTGGGAGTATTGATGGTATTAAGTGAATATCAGCTACAATATCATTGGGATTTATATTACTCGTAATTGGCATTTTGGATACATGGCTCATTTGTTCTGCGAATTATTGGACTTGAATGTTTAATCTATAAAGCCCAGTATTGATGATATTAGAATAAAAGCCATCTTGATTTGTAAGTTT
>NZ_JBHIRW010000238.1:0-943 GCF_042197445.1 Bartonella sp. AA1HLJMS
GAGGAATATGTTGGATTGTGTGCAGAATTCCCATCCCTTTCATGGTTAGATGCTCAAGCAGAGAAAGCTTTAAAAGGTATTATGGATCTTGTTTCAAAAGTTGTTGAGGACATGCAACATAATGGAGAAGAAGTTCCTCTGCCTTTGTCTCATGGTAAATATAGTGGCAAGTTTCAATTAAGAATACCACCAGAACTCCATAGAAAACTTTCAATACAAGCCGCTGAAAATGGTGTTAGTTTAAACAGATACATTTCTTCTAAGCTTTGAATCTTTTAAAAATCTATACGTACTAAAAGAAAATTAATTCTTATGAAAACCTCTAAATTAAACAAATACCCGTTTTCAAGACGGATGAAGAAGCAGAAAACTTTGTTGATACTGCAACCTTACTGATTATGACTTAACTGATTTTAAATCTGTTCATTTTGAATTCTTACCTAAAGAAGCCTCTTGATCTTCTCCCCACCTTTAAAGATGGGGAAGGGAGGTATTTAAGCAACCTTTTTAATGGGGTTTTCTAGATCTGGTTCGTAAGCTCGCAATAAAGGCAACATAACTGTAGGAAACTCTGAATCGCCAAAATCTGTAAGAGCTGCCAAAATCTTTGTAATATTAGGCACTTCATCTTGAAGTTTAAAAACTAAAGCTTTTTCCACCATGCCCATAATCTCAATTATGGCAGTGCAATCCTCATCTCCAATGCTGTGATGATTGGAAAACTGAAACAATGCTATTCATAAATCGCACAAAAAATCGATACTGGTATTCATTGCACACCCCCAAAGATTTTCTTTGCCATACTGCACGCCATCTCGCTTGCCCCTTAATGCCCCCAGATACGCCGCTCCTCACGGGGGCGCACGTAATTATAAACCGCCTGTGTATGTCCACCACCGGTATCAATACAAGCAGCTGTTATCCTAATCCCCTCTTTATAGCC
>NZ_JBHIRW010000239.1:0-942 GCF_042197445.1 Bartonella sp. AA1HLJMS
GGACAAGGAGACCTATTCCGCCGTTCTGAATTTTTTGATTTTGTCAAAGCCATTTTTCTGGATAGTTTTAAAATCACCGATTACTGGGGCCTATGGGCGAACAATGTTGCTGAGATTGCTCAAAATCATATCACGCATCTTCAAAATCTGCTTACTGATGAGACAAGCGAAACCTATCATGCTTTTGATGCCTTTCATAAGGAATTAAAGAACAACGTCAACAGTGAAATCAAACAAGAGGAAGCCATTGAGATGCTTGCGCAACATCTTGTCACGCGTCCCGTGTTTGAAGCCTTGTTTGAGGGCAATAAATTTGTACAAAACAATGCCATTTCACAAGCAATGGACAAGATCTTAACGGAACTGGATAAAACCAATATCGAAGAGAAAACGAAAGTTCTTGATAAATTCTACAAAAGTGTCATGTTCTGTACAGCAGGCATTATCAAAACGCATGCAAAACAGAATCTTATTATCAAACTTTATGAAAGTTTTTTTGCCAAGGCATTTAAGAAAGCCACGGATAAGCTTGGGATTGTTTATACACCCGTTGAGGTTGTGGATTTTATCATTCATTCTGTTGATGATGTGTTGCGTAATGAGTTTGGAAAAAGCTTGGGGGTCACGGGGTGTCTCCATTCTAGACCCTTTCACTGGAACAGGAACCTTTATCACACGGCTTTTACAATCCAATCTCATAAAATCAGAGGATATGGAATATAAATTCCGTCATGATATCCATGCCAATGAGATTGTTTTGCTTGCCTATTACATAGCAGCGATTAACATTGAATCGACCTATCATAGTTTGATGAAAGAGAATTATATCCCATTCAAGCATATTGGTTTGGCTAATACGTTTCGGATGCTTGAAAAACAAGATTTGATGAAAGGTTTACTAGAGGAAAACAGTGAATATTTAGAGCATCAAAAAAAACTGGA
>NZ_JBHIRW010000240.1:0-938 GCF_042197445.1 Bartonella sp. AA1HLJMS
CAGATCAGCAAATTGCGCCTTGGTGACAAAACCATCAGCAGTGCCACCCCCTTTAACGGCTTTAATGATTTTGGGATAACGTTTGAGTTTTGACCAAAAAACTTTGCCCCAACCACATTGGCCAACATCAATCATCTCACCAGCCTTGCGCTCAAGATGGCGGATTGTTGGTCATTACAAGCAAGACTTAAGGATAGCATTCATATTGTTCTGGATGCTTTTTACAAAACGGGCTGTTTAAGCGCTTCTTGACACTGCGCTGTGGTATGACAGCACCTGGACGACAAATCGGAAGGTTTTCGGCTTTATGATTCTCGCACTAAGTCCCTCCCCCCACTTTATCACGGAAACCTGATTGAACCATGCAAGCATAAATTGTTGCTTTTGCATTAATGCTCTGCTTTCTGTTTTCTGGATCAGTATCATAAGGGGTTGGCATTCCACATTCTAATAAGGCTTTTCCTACCTCAGTAAAATCTGCTCCCAGTTTCTCCTAGGCTCCTATAGAGGAGGTAGGAGTTTTATTAAATTGACAACCAGTGATGATTAATAGAGTTAATGTACTCAATAATTTTAAAGGTTTTTTCATTTTTTACTCCATGATTTACTTGAAGGAACTTGTTCACGATGAGATGAGCCATAAGTCTTTTGGCACATATCGCTCGCATATCTAAGGCAAGTATGGGAACTTATGGGATTCATGATCACTCTCCACCATTCTGTCAAAACGTTACTGCCAGCAGGTATTGTCTCGTAGGTATAGCCATTGCCGCCAATAATTCTGCTGACAAAGTCGTATCTATTCCCATCAAAGCCAACAATGGTTTGTTTGCCGTCACTCACATAACCTAACAGACCGGATGCAACTAAAACATTAAAGGCTGGTCCATAGAGATTGATAGTCGTGTTTTCGTTGGCTATACCGTGAACACCTTCTT
>NZ_JBHIRW010000241.1:0-936 GCF_042197445.1 Bartonella sp. AA1HLJMS
TGCTCTTGCATTAATCTCTGCAAGCGCTCGGGATAAAAAAAATCTTCTGGACGCAAATCTATCCCATGATCACGTGCATAGTTCAAAAGCATAATTTGGTATTTAGCTGGAATGATGCCGCCTTTACCCTCTCGCTTTTCAAAGGGGTAAGTCCATTTATAAACAGCAGACACATGGCATTGAGAAATCAACGACACACGTTTTGCACCACCTAAATATTTTATAATCATAACTGCTGGAGTAATCATGTAATCCAAAATTTCTGTCATATATTTACGTATTACGCAAATATAAGCAAAATTTTCGTAATACGCAATATTGATTATTTAATAATTTTAAGAGAGAAAAATAAAATGGATTTTCAAAAGCTAATAAAAATGTGGATTAATGAAAAATTAAATGAAATGGGGCATGGAAGCCGTAAGGCTTTAGGGCAACATTTAGGATTGAGTCCATCATCTATTACGCGCTTATTATCGATTGATGACTCTGACTCTAAAGCCTACCGTGATATCACCGCAGAAGAGCTAGTGAAGCTACACAGTTTCTTTAAGGAGTATCCTCCGTATCCGGCTTTAAGCAAGATAGATCAAGATTTTTATGATCTATATTCGTCTTGCAATGAAGAAGAACGGAGGGCAGTTTTAGCGTTTCTTCATACTTTAATCGAATCAAAAAAGCGATAACTGCTGTTTTTTCTTCATTTGACAATTGTAAAAATTTTCTTTTGGCAGTCTTATAACCTTTCATAAAATCTCCAAATATCTATAAAAACACACTAATCTTTAGATGAATACTCATAAAATAATTTTCGTTATACGGTATTTTTATGTTGACATTACCGTAAAGCGAAAATATATTCACTCCATATCTTAGAAAATAACTTTTGCCAATAGGCAGTATGGAGGCATTTGTGAATAAACCAGTGTTTATAAA
>NZ_JBHIRW010000242.1:0-934 GCF_042197445.1 Bartonella sp. AA1HLJMS
AGCAGTAAAAAACCATCCACAAGACCCAAAGTTTGCCAACGATATTCTCCGTTTTCAATACGGTCTTGTTTAACCATGGCGAACGGGTCTGCAAAAACACGAGCAGCAATTTCAAAACTGACACGGTGCTTTCTAAGATTACTTTTCGCTTTAGCTTCATCCCATTCAAATCTTATTTTCATATCTTATGTTAATACATTTATGTATGTATTTCAAGAGTTTTAAATGAACACTGAACTATTTATGTTTTTTTGCATATTAAATATAATTTTATATGTTAAAAAACAATAATATCATTTTGAAATAATTGAAAAAATAAGCAAATCATGCTAAGATTTTCTATGTATTAAAGTACAAGTTTAAGGTAAGAAAAAACATGCTAAATAAAGTGACATTAATCGGGCGTTTAGGTGCTGATCCCGAAAGCAAAACAATGAATTCTGGAGCAGAAATAGTCAATTTTCGTATGGCAACTTCTGAAAGCTATACGGATAAAAATACTCATCAAAAAGTAGAGAAAACAGAATGGCATTCAGTTGTGATTTTTAATCCACATTTAGCAAAAATAGCGCTTCAATATCTAAACAAAGGTTCAAAAGTTTACGTAGAAGGCAAATTACAAACACGCAAATGGCAAGATAAAAATGGGCATGAATGTTACACAACAGAGATTGTTTTACCGCAATTCAAAGGCGAGTTGTATTTGCTTGATGTAAAGAAAGAGCAATTTGCTCCTTCTTCCGTTACTTCTCAAAATTATGCTATCGCTTCAGGTGCTGCTGATCATAGTGCATCTCTTAATGACAGCATACCATTTTGATTGATAAAATATGGCAAAGAGAAACATGTGGGCTCCCACAGATTAGGGGATGTATGAAGAAGAAAGATGCTTACATTTCACAAGTGAAAGTACGTCAAGATCCTGTTAATCAAT
>NZ_JBHIRW010000243.1:0-932 GCF_042197445.1 Bartonella sp. AA1HLJMS
ATGCGTCGAGCAGAGGGTAAAAAAAGAGGCTATATCATTCTACCCGTTGGGATACCCGCTGATATTCCGCCGGAAATAGCCTTAGAAAACAACCAAAAGTATAATGTCATCTGGCAAGTTCTCAATGCTTTACGTGCTCATGATGATAACTTTAATAAAATAATTCACCATATGCACAAAAAACAAGACGTAAGCGATGCTCTTGAAATTGTTGCTGCTTCTCAAGAACTTGCGTTAGAAGATACGACCACGGTTATTGATGATTTACCTATACGCTCAAAATTAGAGTATTCAGGACTTAATATTGGGTTAGCAACTTATGAATCCTCTCACACATGTGAAGAACAAGGAGAACTCCCCCTTTTTTCTAAAAGTAAAGATGTCATTAGAACTGCTATTGTTAATAGATTTTACGACCCTAGCTATTGGAAAAAATGGGCAATAAATGTTGGTGATCTTGCTCAAACTCATATCACACGCTTAACTGAGGTTTTGACGAAATCAGAAACTGAAACACGGCGTGTGTTTAATGATTTTATGACCGAATTACGTAGTAATTTAAATACAACTATCTCCGAACAAAATGCGATTGAAATGCTTGCGCAACATCTTGTGACGCGTCCAGTCTTTAATGCTTTATTTGAGGGGCATCAGTTTGTTCAAGAAAATCCCGTATCTTGCGCTTTACAACGTGTACTCAATGCCCTTGATAAAGTTACTCCTAAAGAAGAATCTCAAGATCTCAAAAATATTTCTAAGAGTGTACAATTTTACACGCGTGGAATTACCACTCTTGAAGCACAACAAAGTTTAATTGTAGAGCTTTATAATGAATTTTTCCGTTATGCTTTTCCGCGTACAGTAGAAAAATTAGGCATTGTTTATACTCCCATTGAGGTTGTTGATTTTATCATTCATTCTGTTGATGATGT
>NZ_JBHIRW010000244.1:0-932 GCF_042197445.1 Bartonella sp. AA1HLJMS
AAGCACTTGGTATTCAATTAGGTAGGTATCAAAATGAAAAAAATTGAAAAAAATAAAAAATACGTATTGACTTTAAAGAAAAGGTCGTTTATTAAGGTTGGCAAGTGCTCAAAACACTTAGCGAATAGCGGATAGACCACGAAAAGGTTTTTCCCATTTCTTAAAATACTGACTTTCTTTTGTGCTGTCTCTAGCATATAACGATTATGTCGGGTGTAGCTATGCCATACAATACCCTTCGCGAGGGAAAAGTATAGCGACGGACTATTCGCCGTGTTTTGAGCGCCCGGCGCCCTTATAGGGTTGTCAATTCAAAACTAATTTAAACGAATAGGTGTCAGCATGAACGCTACAGTTAAAAAACAAACCACTCCCATTATTGATACCGTTGCAAATGACAATATTGCACAAGATTTCGTATCAAAAAATACTCAACAGAAAAAATATAAACTTTCATTAGGTGCTATTGAGTTTGGTAATCGCTTGTTTCGTCGTGTTATAGCTTTAAGAGACTTTGGTACTGTTAAGAAAGGTGACGTTGGTGGTTTTATAGAACATGAGGGTAATTTATCGCATGATGGCAATTGTTGGATATCTGGTTATGCATTAGTATTTGGTAAAGCTCGTGTTTTAGACGATGCACGTGTTACAGGTTATGCAAAAATTTTTGGTGATACAGAAATATCAAATAAAGCACGTGTTGGTGGTCGTATGAAAATTTTTGGTCATAGCGATGCTTTTGGTAAGGTATTGGTTTCTGGGCGTGCGCGTCTTTTTGGGAATGAAACCATCTCTTTTGGTAAATATAGATAACCCTTTAAAACTAGGCGGTGCGGGGGCGCCTCCTTATAACCATTTCATTCAAAAATTTATTCAAATGTTAGATTAGGGAGCTACCTATGACCACTAAAAATGTATCCAAAAAATATGAA
>NZ_JBHIRW010000245.1:0-931 GCF_042197445.1 Bartonella sp. AA1HLJMS
ATGGATTATTATCTATTTTATCGGTTATGTCAGTTTATTTAACAAACGAATCTTATGATTTTAGTGAATGATTAAAATGTGCTTTATGAAAAGCATATGATCCTTTAAAGCTTTTCAAAAGATAGCTTGTAACTTATAATAAATGTTATCAAGATCCTTATGGTTGTTAGTTTTGGTGGTTTTGTGGGTTCTTTTTATACGTATTATTTTATTTTTTTAATCAAAAATAAAAGTTTATTATATTTCAATATGTTAACTTTTATCAAGTTTCACAAAAAACAACCTATATCAAAATACAACCTGTAAATTCAACTAATGCTATATGTTTTGTAGGTTTTTTTTGGGGGGTGAGAAATCTTCAAAACCTATAAGTAATATAAGAAAATGAATATACATAATCCTCTTTAAACAAAGCTTTTGAAAACAATAAAGCTATCATTTTAGATTACGGTATAATCTTTTAAAGGCAATGTAAAAAAATCTAATTCTATTTAAGAGTGGATTTCTTAAAAGTCTTAAAGCAATCCAAATAAGAGTATCTAAAAGTGCAAATGGTTTCTTTTTAGAATAACGCATGATAAATTATTCCTTTTAAGATTATAGGTAATCAACTCACAAGATGATACGTTTAAAGAATTTACAAAAGTCCATTAAAGAGATTTTGATAACGTAATTATTTCCTATCTTAGTTTATCTCATAACAGATGATAAAATAGACTGTTATTTAAACTAATACATAAGCGGCTTTAATAAGATTAGCATGCCCATTATGTGAGCATGCTTTTAAGTTATTCAGTTTCTCTTAATACCAAATTTGGTAAGTTCTTAACGATTTTCATGGTTTCTAAACTTACGGTAATAACCCTCTGAAATAACTCTAGAGGGTAGGCAGGGTTGCCAATGGTTTCAACAGCATAACGATTGGCATCAT
>NZ_JBHIRW010000246.1:0-922 GCF_042197445.1 Bartonella sp. AA1HLJMS
GAGGAGGTTGGTTAACACATCCAGCTGTATTTAAGAGAGCTATGCAACTCAATAGTTTTAAGATTTTCTTCATTTTTTCCCTCTTTCAATGGATTTATTTACGATAAAACAGCTCATAAGCCTGTTGATATTTTCTGTCACCGCTGCTTAAAACAACGGTGAACAATATTGAGATGTTAGATTGAGAAAACAATCGCGCCATTCCAAGCGAAGGCAAGGATGGCAGATTGTTAATCATCACAAACAGCAAAACTTAAGGTTGGCATTCACCCGCATTTTTATACCTTTTACAAAATGGGCTATTTAAGCGCTTCTCAACACTTCTCTGTGGGATGACAGCACCAAGCTGACAAATGGGAAGGTTTTCCTCTTTAAAAGTATAACACGGACTCCCTCCCCCTTTATAACGGAATCCTGCTTGAATCATACATGTATAAGTTGTTGCTTTTGCATTGATGCTCTGCTTTCTATTTTCTGAATCAGGATCGATAAGACTCGGCATCCCACATTCTAATAAGGCTTTTCCTACCTCAGTAGAATCCGCACCTGCCTTCTCCCACATACTCACGTACCCTGGAGCAGGTTTGTCAATGTTTTCAATGTCACATCCAGTAACCGTTAACAAAATGAGCAGGCTTAATAAATTAAACAACATTTTCATTTTTTGTTCCCTGTTCTCGTTGAATAAAGTTTGTTAAAATCAAATGAACCGTAATTCCATCTACACGCATCACTCGCATCAGCATAACAATTATGGGGGCTCGGGTTAAGGCCCAAGACCGCTCTCCCCATCTCTCTGATTGGATTAGTTGCTATAGTAAATAAACTGTTTGCTGCAAATATCGTCATATAAAAAGGATTTTTTATACCTTTCTCCAAAAGTGAAAAATCTAGATTTAAAGGTGCCTTATAAGCCGTAGGC
>NZ_JBHIRW010000247.1:0-918 GCF_042197445.1 Bartonella sp. AA1HLJMS
GATCTATTTGACCTTGTAGGTAATTCAAAAAGCCAATCATAGCCTTTGGACTTGAATAGTCGATTTGTGGTGTTACTGCTTACTTTTCCAATTCTTGCCAACGGTCTATAATCCTAGCGCGTAATGTCATGCTGTAACCCGAAACTAAAATGAGGCATTCACGTTTAGGAAGGTTGTAACAAGGGAGAGTGCGACCAGTTGAATCTTTGTAAAAACCTACAAATTCACTCAGCCCAAATTTGGGCTCAGTACTTTTAGAGTGCAACTCTTCAAGCATTTGCTTAATATCACGCATAACGTGTTTATGTTGTTTACTACACAATTCTGCAATTTCACGACTAGACATGGTTGGAATTGTTGTGTTTTGAAAATTGCTTTCAGATGTTGTAATAAAATTACGCATGCTTCACTCCGTTCGCTGTGACAACATTGTCATTCTGCTTAATTTGCTGTCTTAGATGTCTTAAGAAATCTTCTAATGTTTCAGGATTTGAATAATCGATTTTTGAATTTGCTTTTTTTTCGCATTTCAGAAAATATTCACGCACTTGTTTACCTTTGAGACCAGGTTCACAAATGGCAATGTGTTTTGCTGTGTCTAAAGTGAGAGCATAATCTTTAAAAGGATTTCCACGTGAGGAGTTTGATAATTCTTTAGTAGAAAGTACAAAGTCTATATCTTCTCTAAAGCTAAGTTCTTTAATACAGTTTGTTATCCACTTTCTAAACTCGGTTTTTACCTCTAAAAAGGTATATAAATCACGAGCGCTAATAGTTTGAACCTTTTGATGCTGAATAATATTGTATTGAGTAGCAAGAAGCTTTTCCATTACAGACCTCATATTGATGGGAAAAAGGGAGGCGCTTTTAAAAGCGCCCTTTAGAATTTTTAAATCACATCACAAAGACGTAATTTAT
>NZ_JBHIRW010000248.1:0-911 GCF_042197445.1 Bartonella sp. AA1HLJMS
AACAGACTTGAAATGAGAGAATCTTACGTTATTCGAGACTCTCATTCAACATACAAAACAGTGAATTATCATTATAATTCAATGCATTGTTACAATCAGAGACAGCGGTAAGCACGTCAGAAGAGGCAAAGGCTCTTTCAGAACAGACAAAGGATGCGTGTGATGAAGTTAAAGCCTCCGTTTCCTCTGTTAAGAGAATTGCAGAAGCGGCGCAAACAGGAGTGGAACAAGCCTCGCAAACAGCTTCAGAAGCGAAGGGTTTGGCGGAAGCGGCGAAAAGTGCAGCAGAGAGTGTAACAGAGAAAGTAGATCAAGCACTAAGAGAGGCTAGCGATGCAAAATCTAAAGCAGAAGGCTTAGAAACAATAGCCAATGAAGCAAAATCCACGAGTGATCATGCAAGCCAAACCGCTTTGAGTGCAAAAAATTTATCAGAAGAAGCGAAGAGTGTTGCGGAGCAAGCAAAAGAAGAAGCTGATACGACGAAGCAAGGGCTTGGAGAGGTCAAGAGTTCACTAGACACGGTGACAGCAACAACAAATTCTGCGAATATAGCCGCCTCTGAGGCAAAAGTGTTAGCGGAAGAAGCGAAGAGTGCATTGATAGAAGTTCAAGAGAAGGCACAGAGGAACAGAGACAGTCTTTCTGAGCTTCAAAGTAAGGTAGGTTCTCTTTCCACTAGTTTTTTAGAGGATGTGCGTTTTCATCAACCTGACAGAATTCTGGAAGTCGATTCGAAAAATAGAAAAGGTCTTGTGATCAATGAAGGGGCATGTTTTCGCTTTTATCATGGTGGAGAGAATGGGGATAGGTCCATCTTTTACCGCGTTCCAAGGCGTGGAAGGATGACTTTTGACGAAGATCTTGAAGCAGGAAAGGATTATTATATATATCTCATCTTAAAAGATCAG
>NZ_JBHIRW010000249.1:0-903 GCF_042197445.1 Bartonella sp. AA1HLJMS
TCTTGCATTAATCTCTGCAAGCGCTCGGGATAAAAAAAATCTTCTGGACGCAAATCTATCCCATGATCACGTGCGTAATCTAAAATTTTTTGCTGGTGTTTTGCTGGCATGTCACGCCATCTATAAACAGATGACACATCTCTTTGCACTATGGTTGCTACAGTTTTGAAACCACCTAAATATTTTATAATTAATCTCGAAGGCATATGTAATCTCCATAACAGCACAATAAATAATTGCACTTTTTACATATGTCAACAAAAAATGCACCTTTCGCATTTTTGCATTTTACGTATTTTTAGGGATAATATTTAAATTATGAGTAGCAATATTGAAAAAAGTATCCAACAATGGCTAGAAAAAAAATTAGACGAGCGCGGACACGGTGCTCAAATAGAACTAGCCGCCTACTTGGGAATCCATCAATCCACTATAAGCAGAATGATTAATCCTTACAAAAATGGAAAATCAAGAAGCATAAGTATTGGGGAATTAGTTAAAATAGCTGAGTTTTTTAACGAGCCCCCCCCCAATTTCTTCAATGATGTTGATCAAGAATTTATGAATTTTTATCGTGATCTTTCTGAAGAAAACAAGAAGTCTGTGATTTTATATATTGAGTTTTTAAGGCAATCAAAAGATAAGTTATAGTTTCCTTTTCTTTCTGAGAAAACCCTTTTAAAAGATTAGAATCTTGTTCCGCTATTTGCATTTTGTATCTCCATAAATTGTGGATAGTGCACTTTTTAAAAAAACATATCCAGCATAAATATGCACTTTTTACATTTTTATGTTGACACTTGCACTTTTTGCATATATTTATCTCCCATATCTTAGAAAATAACTTTTGCCAATAGGCAGTATGGAGGCATTTGTGAATAAACCAGTGTTTATAAATTCTGA
>NZ_JBHIRW010000250.1:0-902 GCF_042197445.1 Bartonella sp. AA1HLJMS
TTTCCCCTCGCTCACTTTCCCCTCGCTCACATCGTATAATATGACGGGAGCTCCTTTCTGCTCAACCTCTTCTTCTAATTGCCGTATCATTTTGTTCAACTGACGTGTCACGATAAAACGCATAATAAAAACAATCGGTAAGAATAAAAAAGTACAGGCAAGCATCCATGCCAGTGGCTCGAATACGACAAGAGAAACAAAGTCCTGCCCTCTCCATATCTTAACGACAACAGTTATAACTATTGGAGCAGTCGCCATGACCGTAGAAAGATAGAATATTTTTTTATAGTCTTGCCAAACAAGAGAAAGCTGTTTTTTATCAAACATTCTGCTGCTTTTTATTTTGGGGAGTTCTGTTTTAAGGCGATATCGCGTTCATTCAGCACGCATTTCAGTTCCTTTTTCACGCGACAATAAAGCCGCGCACGCTTGATAAACAGGTAATAAATGACAACGATTGGCGCCCATATTAAAACACTTAAGAGCGTAAAACACAGGAAAGAAATGGCTATTAATGTTATAAGACTACTCGTCATTTTGTCCCCCTTCCACATTCTGCATACGCATTGCCTGATCGCGTTGTTGTATCGCTTCTTCCAATTGTGGAAGTATTTTGTTCAATTTTCTTGTTAACTTTATGCACATGATCCCAATGATCGGAGAAAAGAGAAGAACCCCTAACCATATAAGGCTCAACAGCTGCATGATAAAGGCAACACTATCATTTTTCCACCATACAAAATTTGCAATAGAGAAAGCAGATTGCAAAACAGAAAAGAGAATAAGGATAAAAAAGATTATTTTACATTCTTTTGAATAAAAAGGCAGAGATTCTTTGAAGTTAAGAAAGCGCATTTTCGCATCAAGGGTCTTATGGGCGAGATTGTGTCTTTTCATTTCTC
>NZ_JBHIRW010000251.1:0-892 GCF_042197445.1 Bartonella sp. AA1HLJMS
TTTCTCCATAATGCTGGAGAAAGTGAGGGAATTGAATTAACACATCCAGTGATACTTAACAGAGCTATACAACTCAATAGTTTTAAGATTTTCTTCATTCTTCCCCTCTTTCAATGGATTTATTTACGATAAAACAGCTCGAAAGCTTGTTGATATTTCCTGTCACCGCTGCTTAAAACAACGGTGAACAATATTGAGATGATTGGTTGAGGAAACAATCCCGCCATTCCAAGTGAAGGCAAGGATGGCGGATTGTTGATCATCACAAACAGCAAAACTTAAGGCTCGCATTCAGGTTGTTCTGGATGCTTTTTACAAAACGGGCTGTTCAAGCGCTTCTTGACACTGCGCTGTGGTATGACAGCACCTGGACGACAAATGGGAAGGTTTTCGGCTCTAAAAGTATAACACCAATTACCTCCCAACTTATCTTTATAACGAAATCCTGCTTGGAGCATGCAAGCATGAATTGTTGCTTTAGCATTAATGCTTATATTTTCACTTTCTGGATCAACATCATAAGGCGTTGGCATACCACATTCTAACAAAGCTTTTCCTACCTCAGTAAAATCAGTAACACTATTTTTCTCCCACATACTCAAATACCCTGGAGCAGGCTTATCAATGTTACATCCAGCGATATTTAACAGAATGAGACCACTTAATAATTTCAAGATTTTCTTCATTTTTTCCTCCCTGAATATTTTGAATAAATTGGCGTACGATTAGGTGAACCATAGCGCGATGTACACGCATAACCTGCATGACCATAACAAGCATGAACACTGGGGTAGCCTTTAAATATTTGCCCTCTCTCTTTCCAGGGACCACTTCCAGGAGGTATTTGCTCAAAAGTGTAAGGATTTTTGCCAATCTTTGTACCCACAAAGTC
>NZ_JBHIRW010000252.1:0-880 GCF_042197445.1 Bartonella sp. AA1HLJMS
ATTCCATCTGTACCACTTATCCAGTCATACAAATGGAATCTTATCCATGGCATACCATTAGACATGCGCATCCCCTTTTTTTATTAAATATAAATGAGTGATCATAATCCCCCCCTTAAGGCTGTTGCGTATTTATACGTGCGCTATGACAGAGCGTGTTGTGATTGCCTGTCTTGCAAAAATGTTTTTGAAAAAGTATCCTCCCAACGATTCTAAAAAAGTGGGGTGGGGAAAGATGCAAGAATGGATAAAGATATTTCTTACGGGTTTCCTGTCATTTATCGGATCACTTTCAGTAGCGCTTATTTTAAGATGCAATGACCGTAAAGAAGCCGCAAAAAAACGAGCACAAGATAAGAAATGGGTAATCAAGAAATTTGCAGAAAGCGAAAAACAAACTGCAGCTCTTGAAGAGCAAGCAAAATCAACAAAAGATATTGCAAAATGGTCAGAAGAACATATTAAAATTTTGTTAGATAACAAAAGAGTACAGGATTTAGGACCGCCACTTTCCATATATGCAACTGGACCGCATCTTCCAACAAAGGACAAGTGGACGCTTCTTTTCTTAAAGGTAGAAAATAATGCACAAACTGTCGTCCATATTTTAAATATAAAGCTAAAAGATAGTTCTCGCTTTATTCTTGGATATGGCATCATATACAAACCTAGGCAAAAAACTTGGCAAATACAATCACCATATGTTAATCCTGACGCGGTTGCAGAATCGCGAGTATTCCCTGGCTTCTGTGATAAAGCAAAGAATTTTCGAACGGGACCAGAAATCGATGTTAATATTTCTGTAGCTCCCTCAGAAGGCAAACCTTCAAAAATCCTTATTTTTGTAGCAGCACGTGAAGAAGATATAAAAGACCAAGTT
>NZ_JBHIRW010000253.1:0-875 GCF_042197445.1 Bartonella sp. AA1HLJMS
TCTCCTTCTTCTCGCAAAGTCGGTATAAGCGTTTGCCAAGCTGTCTCTGTAACGGGCTCTGCCTCATCAACCCAACAAAGCAAAATACGCCCCATAGACTTGATACTTGCAATATTCCGGTCCAGACCAGAAAACTGAAAGGCTATACGACCATCTATCGATTTAATCGACGATTCCCCAACCTTGTAATAGTCCTTTAAAAAGTCATGCGCTTCAATGGCGCGTTTAATTTCCTCCAATGAACTTTCTGCTAGCGAGTTTTGAAACTGCCGTGCACAAAGTATAGTGCCTGATATTCCTTCCCTGCCAAATTGATAGCCTTTTAAAGCCGCCATCAAGGCAAATGATCTTGTCTTTCCAGATCCTCGCCCACCCCAAGCCGCACGCACCAAAGCCTTACCTGTAAAAATCGGTATAAGCTTTGGAACAATATTAATCTGTCGTGTTGTCATGAACTAAAGGCGCGATTTCCACACGCGTTATCATCTTAATCGCCCCGCCATCTTCCCCTGTCACTTGAAGAGGCAAAATCCTCCCCAACAATGCCAAATAAGCAGCGGGGCATTTGATTGCCTGTTTTTCGAGATAAGAGATCAAACCATCATCACCATATCTCTTACCAGCGCGCTCAGCAGCCTTAAGCACTGCTTCTTTCAAAATACGTGTCGTTTTATTTGGCACACCTTTTACCCGCCCTTGACCTGCCTTTGGGGGCGTTCTTTTTGCAAGTTTTTCAGTGGTTTTCATGTGTGTTTCTTTTTGTAAACAAGACAATAAAAAAACCCCGCAAAAGCAGGGCTCTGAACAATCATATAAACTTATAAGAAAGGTTATACCTTTACCGTAATTCTAGACGCAATTCGACTAGTACAGCA
>NZ_JBHIRW010000254.1:0-873 GCF_042197445.1 Bartonella sp. AA1HLJMS
TGCTCTTGCATTAATCTCTGCAAGCGCTCGGGATAAAAAAAATCTTCTGGACGCAAATCTATCCCATGATCACGTGCGTAGGTTAATAACTGCGCTTGATAAATTGAAGGAAACAATCCATTAGAACCACCCTTCTCTTTAGAATAAGTGATACGATAAACAGCTCCTTTACATTTCTTCAAAATACGCGAAACGTTAATAGCCCCCCCTAGATATTTTATTATAGTATACGCAGGTTCTTTTTTCATAAAGATAAAATTTCATATTTTATGAATTTTATCAAGATAAAATTTCATATTTTTTTTTATTGATTTTTCATTTCATATGAAAGACTTTGTATTTTATGGAATCAGATCAGTTAAAGGTATGGCTTAATGCGCAATTAGCTAAAAATGGTCATGGTAGTAAGAAAATGCTAGCCAAGCATTTAGGAGTGTTACCATCTACCTTAACTAGTATGTTGCATGATTCAGGTACAAAAAGATCAATAAAAGCAAGTGAATTAATAGAAATTATTGATTTTTTTGGCGAAATCCCCCCTTTTCTAATCAAAGAATCTGAACAGTTTATTCAACTGTATTATCAAGCAAATCCCGAAGTTCAGAAAGCTGTTTTAACGATTCTTCAGAATTCTTGTTCTTCAGACAAAAAATAATAGCAGCCATCACTTTTTTATCTCCACAATTCCAAAGTTTTTCTAACATTAGTTTATCCATAATTAACCTACACTTTATTAAAATTTCATATTTTCTGAATTTTTATATTGACAATTTTCATAAATAATGAAATATAAGTTCCATATCTTAGAAAATAACTTTTGCCAATAGGCAGTATGGAGGCATTTGTGAATAAACCAGTGTTTATAAATTCTGA
>NZ_JBHIRW010000255.1:0-862 GCF_042197445.1 Bartonella sp. AA1HLJMS
CAGAAAGCTTACAATCGCATCTTTTAAAAATGCCAAAGACCATAGCAAGCCTTGCGTTGATTTTTGAACTTCTTGACGGTGGTCGTTTAGAAATTGGACTCTATGCCATCACAACAGCCTTGCGTTGGACAAGTTATCTGTTAAGCCATGCCAAACGTCTTTATACAGCGGGGGATACATTGACAGCAGAAAGTGCAAAATTAATTGTCGAGCGTTGTGATCATTTACCCGATGTCTTTACTTTACGCGATATTCATCAAAGAAGTTGGACGCATTTAAAAGACAATCAAGCCGTTAAACAAGTTTTAGAGCTTTTATGCCGTTGTAACTATATTCGTGAAATCTCTGGAGATAATAACTCCCAAGGCGGTCGACCTACCATACGCTATGAATGGCACCCCTTAGTGAAAAGTCATAAGACATCACACTGAGGCAATTTGGAAATCTTATAAAACATTAAACAATATAACAGTGAACCTTTAAAGCACTCCCCATCATTAGTTTTTGGGGGGTATGGGGGTTATGGGGGTTCTTTTTACCCCCCCCTTTATATATATTTGTTAGTCAAAAATAAAAGTTATTATATTTCAAGTGGTTAATATTTTACAGATCTAAAAAAACAACCTATATCGACACCACAACCTATAAATTCAACCAATAATATATGTTTTGTAGGTGTTTTGGGGGGGTAAAAACAGACAAAACCTATCTATAAAATAATTCATAAAACTTATCAAAATACTCATTCTGATATTTTAAAGCACATAGTGTATTTATCTTGATTAACCCATGAAATGAATAGCAAACTTCACTACTTTGTTGATCTTATTCCATGTCATGGGCTGTGGATAAACAGCATTTA
>NZ_JBHIRW010000256.1:0-854 GCF_042197445.1 Bartonella sp. AA1HLJMS
ACATCACCATGAAGGGAGAAATTGTGAGACAGTTGCGCATTGATGCCAACGCCGCCTTCAATTGCAGGTCCCATAGGATCAAGGTCAAAGTTTCTACCAATATGAATGGTACCATTATCACCAAAGGTTTTGATCAAGTTTACTTTTCCATAGAAAGACATCGGACGGTTGTTTTCAGTGGAAATAGTTTTTGTCAAACGTCCACCAACACGGATCAACCATTGAGAAGGATTTTTCATATCAACGGTAAAATTATCAGCATCTTCAATGGTATTAAACATCAAATGTTGATAGGCAATTTGTGCTTGTGGCTCAAATGTTAAGCCTTCCATTCCAGTTGCAAACTCTTTGCCAACGGTGGTGGAGATACTCAACATTTTGGCGTTTTTCAATTTTGCGGTTTTGCCAATGATAGCATTGCCGATATCTCCCTTTATTATCCCATAGGACAAGAGTGTATCCATATAGAAACCATTGTCATGCTGCACGCTGCCATAAGCTGTTAGTGACCATTTATCCAATGTGCTCTTACTGGCATCCGCTATGTCCTTTGGAGTGAAAGACAGCCGCCCATAGGTGCCTACAAGACCGAAATGTGTTGTGGTATTTTGTCCTTCTAATGCCGCGAATGTGACTCCGGCTTGGAGAGCAGCATAGCGGATATCAGCACCATAACCATATTTGAGAGGTCCGCGTTCAGAAGATAAGGTTCCTGTGTTTCCGTAAGTATAGAGGAAGAAACCGGTTTGTTTTTCCTCTTCTTTTCCTAAGACAGATGTTCTGATATTGGCTAAAAGCGCGTTTTGTTTAGCCATATCGGTTAATCCACTATAGAAGAGAGCATTTGGCATGAC
>NZ_JBHIRW010000257.1:0-853 GCF_042197445.1 Bartonella sp. AA1HLJMS
AAGAACAACTTTCACAAACAGAAAAAGCTTATCAGGCTATAACAAAGAGTCAGAAAACAAACCCAAAGCAAATAGACTTTTCTAGTTTTTTTCTCAAAGAACCAGAATCGCTCTATAAGAATAATAAGCTTTCAAGGGAATCATATCAAAAGATATTGGAGGAAGAAAACAAAATTTCTGGGACTTTTGATCAAATGAGCAAAGCTATTTCTGGGCATTTACAATCTGTATCGGTTCTAGATAAAGTTGTGAATTTGAAAAGTTTTGAACATGCAGAAAATCGTTTTCAATACCTCAAACAGTTATTCAATGAACTTGAAACAAAAGAAAATCTGAAAGACATTGCTGATCTTCAAGCACATATCGATGGTATATTAGTCATGATCCAAAATGAATCTATAAAGATGCAAATGGTAGCACATTTACGCAAAGCTGAATACTCACTTATCAAAAGGAAAAGACGCGAACTTGATATGAAATTTTTTAACCATGAAAAAAAAGAGATGCCTAGCATACGGTGAAAACACTTAGGTAATGTATAAATGCAAATGAAGCGTTTAGCATGTATCTATGTTTCAAGGTGATAAAAAGTTGAAAATTCGTTAAAGAGGAATTCCATGAACTTTACTGTGTTCACGCAACTTTTCAATAAAATTGATCAGATAACAAAAACATATGTCACGGATATTTCCTCAAAAGCAATTGTTACAATTACACCCTTTGTTTCAATTGGAATCACAATCGCTTTCATCATCTACGGATAGCTTATCATTCGGGGCGCTATCGATATGCCTCTCTCCGGATTCGTAAACCGTTTCCTACGGATAAGTATTATTACTTCAATAGCTCTTAC
>NZ_JBHIRW010000258.1:0-836 GCF_042197445.1 Bartonella sp. AA1HLJMS
GCACCACCTATGCCCCAATGACCACCAGCACTCGTGGCAGAGAGATTAGAGCGGATTTTTCCGTTTTCAGATGTATACCAGCACCAAGGGCAAATGCGGATTGTCCACGCCATGTGCCGCTACCAAATGAGACACTCAAAGATCCTAGCTCGTCGAAGTAACGTAGGTTGGATACTGCTAGACCAACGGCGGCGGCTTGCCTTGCCTCTTTGCGTACGCTCTTAATGTCATAACTTAAAATATCAAACTTCATATCGGTGGAGGATTTCGATTCGTTAACACCATTACTCATCGCATTATCCTTGGATTCAGAAAAATATTTATCTACATATTTTTTCGCATCATCAAAAACTTTCTTAATCCGCTGCTTACTGTCATGTAACAACCAACTAGCCCCCTCCACGACTTCTGTCAAATTTGCGTAAAACACACCACTCTTCAGACATTTTCTCTTTTTTTATTTTCAACATTAATGCTGGCACTGTTATTTGTGGGAACCGTTCTTTTAATCGTGTAACTCTTCTCGCCCCTGTCTTGTATAGACAGGAGCGTTTTTGAAAATAATCGTAGTGAATTTTATTAATTTAGAGTTAAGCTTAATCCTACACCTACACCCCAGCGCCCTCCGGCACTTGTCACAGATAGACTAGAGCGAATATTTCCATCTTCAGATGTATAACCAGCTCCAATAGCAAATGCGGACTGATTGAGCCATATACCACTACCAAGTGCAACACTTAACTTTCCTGGTGCATCATTGTAACGTAAGTTGGACACCGCTAGACCAATAGCAGCAGCTTGTCTTGCTTCTTTCCGAACATCCTGAATAGCATAAT
>NZ_JBHIRW010000259.1:0-833 GCF_042197445.1 Bartonella sp. AA1HLJMS
CTGCTTGACTCACTGGTTGGGACCCAGCATGCGCCTCTTTCTTCACACATGAGATCTGTTTTTCGGTGCTCGGCATGCTCATGACCACAATGCGCACAAACAAACACAGCTTTTTCAGGAGCCCCCTTCGGCCATTTGATTTGTGACCAAACAATCGGCTGTAGTGTACCACATGCATCACAAGGCACGTTGTAATATCGCTGGTCTCCTAGTACAAAATCCTTGGCAATACGGCTTGTGTCACGGTGGGTGGGTGTGGACAATTTAAAAATCTTTCTCTGCACAAAGGTTGAGGTCCGCTTTTCCGCAATCATCACCGGATCACCTTCGTTATCCACACTGAGAGGATAGGCATCCACCTCATCTAAAATCAGATAACGAATAGGCATGGAACGCAAACCAGCTGCACTGTTTGCTCCTGTAAGCATCAATGCCCCACCATCAAACTCTTTCGAAAACATAGTATTACCGCTGTCGCGTGCCCGCGCTGGGGCAATGCGTTCGCTTAAAGCGGGGCTTGCCATAATCATTGGATCAAGACGGGTTTTGGACAATTTCTTCGCTGTCTCAACCGTTGGCATCACATAAAGAGCAGGTCCCGGACTATAATGAATGGCATAACCGCAGAAATTTAATCCTGCTTCTGACATGCCGATCTGCGCCCCTTTCATGACAATGGTTGTTTCAATTGGCACGTAGGAGGAAAGATTATCCATGATTTCACGCAAATAGGGGGTACGCTTTGTTCTCCATAATCCAGGCTCAGCACTCGTAACTGTGCTCAAATAACGATTTTTATCAGCCCACTGGGAAACAGTATAAGGCGGGTCAGG
>NZ_JBHIRW010000260.1:0-833 GCF_042197445.1 Bartonella sp. AA1HLJMS
TTTGAATCGTAAAACAAAATGATTTCCCATGAGCGATAAACCATCTGCTCAAAGTCCAGCTAGCTCAAACTCATAGCTTTCTAAACCTTTAGGCTCGCTCTTCCCCAAGGGGGCATAGTCAGATATATTACTTCCCTCACCTCTTCACGCGCTGGGATAAAAAAATCTGAAACTACGAGGCAACGCTGCATTTGTATGCAGCGTTGTTGTTAGGAATAAGCTTCTATTGAGATAGTTCTAATGGGAAGCACCCACAGCTAATGATATAGGGATTAATTTGGATTCTTTCGAAATGCTATATATAAATTTAATGTGCCACCCCAAAACACACCATCAGTGAACCCACTTAAAAGACCAAAAAGAAGATTAAAATCAAATGCATATTTCAAATCAGGTTCAATATTGAGAAAAACAATCAATGTGAATTTGATGACAAAAGCGATAAGAATAAATATCAGCGTCAACGGCGTACCATGCCGAATAATGAAATCCGTTCCCTCTTTGATTTTTAAACGCGCAGTAGCACGCCAGAGCAACCAGCCAACGCCAAAGCCGATCATCAGCCCTGCCAACATTGCGATTGCTCCCCAGCGTGGGAAAGCCAGCTGGTTAATCACATCGCTTGCGCCCAAAAAAAGAAAGACTAACGGCAAGAGAAAAAGGCGGTAAACCTTCGTTTCCCTATCTTTCAATGCGATTATTCCCCTCGCGATGAGAAAAATAAGCAAAATCCAGGCCCATAAAGGGGTTCCGGTCAGAATGTTAAACAATGACATATTATGCTCCATGATGTTTGATGCGATAAAAATATTGCATGATGTTAGGAAGATATT
>NZ_JBHIRW010000261.1:0-813 GCF_042197445.1 Bartonella sp. AA1HLJMS
TCACCAAGATTTTTTAAAGTGGTGCGATAGTAAGAAGGATCATTTTTGAAAGCTGTTATCGCAGAACCAATATCATTGAGTGCAGCTTGATAGGTTTGTTTTAAGCGATCAGGGTTGAGAGCAGGAATGTCGCTTTTATTGAGAAGGGTGCGCAATTCACTCGAAAGTTGGTCAAAATTGATGCTATTGTCACTATTTTTTGCAAAAAACTGTTCAAGACTTTCGCTGTTTAAGTTTGCAAGTATAGGGGAAATATTGTTTTTTAGGCTGTCTACGGTTTGTTGGACTATGGAGCTGTTTTCTAGAGCCGTTTTAGCTCCTATCTTTGCTGTACTAGAAACCACGTGGATGGCTTGGAGGGTCATCAGCAATGTTATGAGAGCCCAGGTGAGAAAGCCATGAAGCGTTCCTGAGGTTTCAGCAAAACGTCCAGCTACAAAGCCTCCCAAGGCTAGGCTAATCAGTGTAACGATAACAGAACCCACGCCAAAGGAGAGGAAAGAGCCTTCAAATGGGGTTGAAGAAGTGAAATCCATTTGGCTTAAGCCTAAAGCGGCGACCAGAAAAGAGAGGCAGATTGAGGTGGCAAGAGCCGTCACCAGTCCCGCAAAGATTGCGGACCATGAAATGGGTGTGTGAAAGAGTGAATATTTTTCTTCTAGAGATGTTTCTCCTAGAAAATTCGTATCGAATGGTGTGTTTTCAGGAATGCGAGTTTCCATGTTTTATCTCCTTGAATATGCTGGAGATACAATGCCTTTTTGCTAATTATGTTCCAAAAGGGATATAGAGCCGCTAAAAAGGAATAGGAAA
>NZ_JBHIRW010000262.1:0-813 GCF_042197445.1 Bartonella sp. AA1HLJMS
TTTACAAACAAATGATGCAAATATTCCGTTCCCAAAAATCGTTTATACGTTAAAGCATTTACCATTTATTTTTTGGATAAAAATACTTCTGGAGAGCATTTAGAGCAATACGCAAAGAACTAACAAGATGTGGTAATGTTTGGTTTTCTATAACAAGATGTTGTATCGCGGCATAAAGATTATACTGTCTATAGAGGTGTTGTGCTTCTTTGATAGCCTCTTGCATGTTTGAAAACTGTTCTGTTGCAAATTTAATCCATTTTTCTTTTGCTGTCTCATCAGAAGATGAGGGCATTTTATCATAAACAGCACTTGGCAAACCTTTTGCACACGAATAGTCATTTTTCACTTCAAGATATTTTTGCGCAGCATCATATTGGTCTTGATTTATTTCGCCTTGCAAATAAAGCCGCCCGATATAGGTACCGGAAAGCGGATTTTTAGCCTCTTCTATGGTCAAGCCAAAGCGTTTGGCACGCATTTCAATTGCCAATTTATCCATGGGTTCATGCGGTGTTTTTGCTCGTGAGATACGTCCATTTGGTTCTCTGATACATCCTTTAATCCGTGGACGACCGCGTTTTGCACGTTTTTTTCTCTTTGTCATATTTTTTTCAATCAGAATGGTATGCTATCATTATTAATGAGTGCACTATGATCAGCAGCCCCTGAAGCGATAGCATAATTTTGAGAAGTAATAGGTGAAGGGGTAGGGGATGCCGATTGATCTTTTTTGGCATCAAGCAAATACAACTCGCCTTTGAATTGTGGTAAGACAATCTCTGTTGTATAACGGTCATGCCCATTTTTATC
>NZ_JBHIRW010000263.1:0-802 GCF_042197445.1 Bartonella sp. AA1HLJMS
TGTTGAACACTGGATGACGATAGTTGATAAGCTTTCGCGAGCTCCGCCAAGGTCATATTACGGCGGCGTAGCTCGGCTAAAATACTATGGCGATCCCATACTTGTGTGATAGTCATAAACTTCGCTCCTGCTTTAAACGGATGCTCCCACATCCGTTTTTTGTGGGGTTAATTGTAAAATATCTGCCCTCTATATCGGGCGGTAATTAGATGTATAATGCCAAATTCGGCTTTTGTAAATACCGAAAATGGATTTGGAGTGATTTTTTTGGCACGTCCTGAAAAAGAACCTACAACAGAACTGGCAAAACGCTTGCGTGAAATACGGCACACCCTTGGTTTTACAGAGCGCAAACAATTTGCTAAACATTTTGAAATCCCCGAAACGACTATGCGCAATTATGAAACGGGTTTGCAAGAACCCCCTGCATCTATAATGCGAATATATAAAGATCGCTGTGGAATATCCTTAGACTGGCTTGTCACTGGTGAAGGCGAAATGTTTAGTGACATGGCAAAAGCGAAAGCAGCAGGTTTTAAAGCACCCACCATCCCTACTGGACTCATGAAAAAGCTTGGTCGCATAGCTTATACAACCTATCGCGATGCTAAAATAAAACTCCCCCCTGAAGATATAGCGGAACTCGCGGCGGAACTTTATAAAAAACTGCAAGAGCTTGTTCAAGACATCAACGACATGGAAGAAGTAGAGGCAACTTTCCCTCTTCTTAAAATTCATTTAAAGCGTCAAATAGAAGCTGAAAGAGTACATCTAGAAACTACACAAAATACGGCTTAATGCC
>NZ_JBHIRW010000264.1:0-782 GCF_042197445.1 Bartonella sp. AA1HLJMS
TCAGAACTAGTTGCTCCCGTTATAGCCGCTTCTTCAGCTTTAGCAGCAAATTTGATGAGATCTTTTTCTACAAGCTTGCCCGCAAGCTTTACGCCTCCCTTGGCTGCTGAAACAGCACCGTCAGTAAGCACTGTAGAACCCACTATATAAGCCACATCTCCTAATGGTTTACCTAGCATTTCGCCAGATTCAGCACCAGCACTGAATGCGCCATCCCCTCCTTTCTCCATTGTTTCATGTATGTGATCTATATGCCCCCAAAAGGAATCCTTAACTCCTCCCCAGAATTGACCAGCTCCTTCCCAGACATCATCCAACATATGCCCACTCGTGGCCCAAGATGTTGCTGTTCCAATGCCTTGAAGAATATTTTGAGAGATCTCATCAACTGAACTGTTTCCTATTGCCAGACCTAATTCTTTAACGTCATGAGCTGTCTCAGATATTTCGCTTCCTATTGCTTTGGCGACACCAAAAATCGTACCCTTCGCAAAACCTATCTCAAAAATTCTATCTTGCTCTTCACTAATCTCGAACCATTTTTCGTTAACATCTCTTCGACACTGATCATCAGGACACTCCTTTAATTCTTTCTCCATCTGAGCTTGTTGCGCACTGCTGAGGTAGTTATTTGCAGCGGCATTACCTGCGGCATCGGCACCGGCATCAACATTGCCACCGGCAAGGGCAGCGGCAACGCCCCCAGCAGCCCGTGCGACATCAATGGTGTGGTCTCTAAAGTCAGCAAACTGCGCATCAATCTTTGCGTTTATACGCGCTTC
>NZ_JBHIRW010000265.1:0-766 GCF_042197445.1 Bartonella sp. AA1HLJMS
TAGAACATATAAACAGCACCATTAGGGCCTTTTTGTAAATGCTTTTCTTCCTCTGGCTTTAAAAAGTGATACAGAGTGATATATTTTCCATCACTGCCTTTTATAGGTTTTCCATTTTCATCGGTTAAATAGAGGACATTGCCATTTTCATCATGCGCAACCTCACCCACTGGATGGTCAACATAAAATGCCATTTTACGAACCCCATCCCATATATCAAACCATTCATCTACCCATTTATTTCTCATACCTAAACGATTACGCAATATATCCTCAAGCGGTGCGACATCTAGCTGTCCTACTGCTTGGTGGGCTGTAGCGGTGTTGCAGTTGAGTGCATCAATGATTTGTCCAGCATCTTGCCCCATTGCCCTCTGTCCAGTTGTATCAGTAAGGATGATAGTCCCATCGCTGATAGCAGATTTGGTTTCCCCTTCTACTCCATCATGCGCTTTTTAGAGGCTACATCATTGTGCTTTTTAGGGGCTACATCATTGTGCTTTTTAGGGGCTACATCATGGCGCTTTTTAGGGGCTACATCATGGCGCTTTTTAGGGGCTTCAGCATTACGCTTTTTAGGAGCTTCAGCATTACGCTTTTTAGAGGCTACATCATTGTGCTTTTTAGGGGCTACATCATTGCGCTTTTTAGGGGCTTCAGCATTACGCTTTTTAGAGGCTTCAGCATTACGCTTTTTAGGGGCTACATCATTGCGCTTTTTAGAGGCTTCTTCACTATATTTTTTATAGGCTTTATCGCTGTATTT
>NZ_JBHIRW010000266.1:0-763 GCF_042197445.1 Bartonella sp. AA1HLJMS
AGGATTTCAATATGCAGGACGTCTTTTCCAAGAAACCGTCTTCTTCGAGTCCAATGGATTGCTTTACAGTCTCTTAGGAATCCTCATCTTGCTAGCAACAAGCCTCGTCGTAGCAATCGGTGGGGGTCTCGTGCTCCTGACAAAAATCGCACTTGCACTTCTCGTAGGATTGGGACCAATCTTCATTATTGCTCTACTCTGGCAACCAACTTATCGCTTTTTTGAGCAATGGATTGTACAAGTCGTGAATTATATAATCCTCTTTCTACTCTTAGCAACTGTATTTAATCTGATGATGAATATCTTTGCAAACTATTTGAGCGATATGAAACTCGACTACGACCAGAATGTAAGCTTCATGTTTGGGGGAGCTCTCATCTTGTCCATTATATCCATCATGCTGTTACTCAAACTATCAAGCATTGCCAATTCTCTCGCAAAAGGCATTACATTCGGACATCTATGGAGACATAAAAACTAGCTGAGATAAAAAGCAATGGTTCCCGTAACAGACGCCCTTAATACCCATATGACAAAATAACAAGAATATCCAATCCTAAAGTAAAAAATATTCGCACTGAAATTGAGCTGTTTTTATAAATTAAAAAATGAAATTAAGAAAAGATAAATTATCGTAAACTATACACTTTACTTTAGTGTCAAAATTATAATAATGACAACAAATATCAGAATGTGTATAACATTAAAAAAGAGTCATATTAAAATGAAGTCGATCATTCTTATAATTTTGATTGCAAACCTT
>NZ_JBHIRW010000267.1:0-759 GCF_042197445.1 Bartonella sp. AA1HLJMS
GTGATGGTGGCTTTTATCAGATCAGTGCTGATGGTCAACTTTTGCCGATAGGCTTTGAGAAGGTTGATAGAACGGTTTTTAAAACCTTTGATAAATTTGCTCTTGATGAGATGCAAGGGGTTATAGATCCCATTGATAACCGGATTTACTGGTCCATAAAGAGAGGCAATAACGAGCAAACGACCTTTGTCTATGATTGGGGATTGCAGAAATGGTCGACGCTACAGGGAAAACCTTTCACGTTGTTTCCAGTGTTTACAACAGGTTATACTTTAGAACAGTTAGATGAGATCTCGATCAATCTTGAGTCCTTGCCGGCTTCTTTAGACAGCCCTCGTTGGCAAAGTGGCGCTCCCATGCTTGGTGCTTTTGATGATAACAATCGGCTTGTTATGTTTACGGGAGCACCGATGGAGGCAACGGTTGTTTCGCAAGAAATGGGGGCACCAGATGGAAGTTTTAACTTTATCACGAAGATGTTTGCTGAAGTTGATACGACGGAAGGTCTTTTAAGCATAGGAGAGCGTCGGCTTCGCAATCATCAGACGCCGATTATATGGCACCAAGAGAGGGCATGTTCATATGTCACGGGTGCTTATCATGGTCGTTCGCGCAATCGTTATCACCGCTTTAAATTGCGTATTCCTGAAGGTGTTCATTGGAACCAAATCACAGGATTTAATGTGGATTTACGTCCTTTAGGCAGAGGGTAATGGCAAAAGTCTTTTTGACCACGTCTTGGGATATGGAGCGTATAGC
>NZ_JBHIRW010000268.1:0-756 GCF_042197445.1 Bartonella sp. AA1HLJMS
GCTATGATAATCAAATCGGATGGCTGTAGCCCCCCCATTTTTTCATCAAGGGTTTTGATATGGGTAGCTATCCCTGAAAGCTGTGAGGAACGCTTTTTCGCAGCGCTTGCCATGTTAAGTGCTTTTGCAATGGCTGTATCAAAGTTTTCAAACCCACCTCCATATTTTCCTTTTTCGGCTAACTCAAATAATTGATTTTCAATTGTTTCAATTTGTTGGGAAGGTGTGAACTCCAGAGGCGCATCAAAAGCTGTATTGGCAACTTCATTGCCAAGATTAATCAAAGACCGGCGGATAAAAAGATCGTAAATGACACGTCCATAATCTTCAGCGTTAATAATAGTGACTGCCTCTGTGGCTAAGCGAACAACATACTGGTATACAGTAATATCTCCAACTTTTTCTTCCATTTGGATATAGGGCTTAATTGTAATGGGGTTTGCAAGATGACCCTTTTGAATAATTTGTAAGACAATCTCAAAGATCTTTTGATGTAGCGTTTCAAAAAAATGTTCTGCTTTGAGAAAGTCTGAAACGTGATCGAGTGCATTATTATTAATCAGGATTGCTCCAAGTAATGCCTGCTCTGCTTCAATATTATGGGGAAGTTGACGAAAAGAAGAAGCAAAATTATCTCTTGGATTTTCTGTTTTTAGCATGTTCAGTGTTCTCATTGCTTTCTTTTCCCTTGTTTGGTGCCTCGAGTGTGATTTCTGTTGTGTATCCGCTTTGTTTTTCATAGCGGTGGGTGACGGT
>NZ_JBHIRW010000269.1:0-735 GCF_042197445.1 Bartonella sp. AA1HLJMS
CCAAGCGAAGGCAAGGATGGCGGATTGTTGATCATCACTAGCAAGACTTAAGGTTTGCATTCAGGTGCATTTTTATACTTTTTACAAAAAGGGCTGTTCAAGCGCTTCTTGACACTGCGCTGTGGTATGACAGCACCTGGACGACAAATCGGCAAGTTTTTCTCTTTAAAAGTATAACACCAATATGGTCCTCCCCATTTGTAGCGGAATCCTGCTTGAATCATGCAAGCATCGATGGAAGCCTCTGCATTGATGCTTAGCTTTCTATTTTCTGGAAAAACATCATAAGGGGTTGGCATACCACATTCTAACAAGGCTTTTCCTATCTCCGTAAAATCTGCACCAGGTTTCTCCCATGCACTCAAAACTCCTGGTGGAGGCTTGTCGATGTTACATCCAGCAATATTTAACAGAATGAGACCACTTAATAATTTCAAGATTTGTTTCATTTTTTTCTTCCTGAATATTTTGAATAAATTGGCGTACGATTAGGTAATCCATAAGCCTGTCGACATATTGAACCTGCATTACCATAACAAGCATGGACACTGGGGTAGCCCTTAAATATTTGCCCTCTCTCTTTCCAGGGACCACTTCCAGGAGGTATTTGTTCAAAAGTGTAAGGATTTTTGCCAATCTTTGTACCCACAAAGTCATATTTATGATTTTCCAAGTTTACGTAATCCTGCTTTCCATCACTTAAGATATATAACGTATCTGCCATGTTTTGAGTAT
>NZ_JBHIRW010000270.1:0-729 GCF_042197445.1 Bartonella sp. AA1HLJMS
TGTATCGTGGTTTTTTCGTTTATCTCTCTTCTGGGTTGGAAAGCTTTCTTTGGTGCATTGATGAGTTGCATGAAATGCGGGTGTTTCTGCTTTTCTTTAAATAGAGGGTGAGGTTTTGCTTTGGAATAGTGATTCTATTGTAAGGGGTAGTTTTCTTGTTTTCTTGAGAGTCTATACAGAATTGCTTGTGCCCAGTGTCTTTTATAATGACTTCATTAAGAGCTTGGGTATCAATATAAGTTCGTTCAGTTATGGAATCATTGTTCCTAGAAATGTTTTTAAAAAGCTGTTTTTTAGGCAAGGGAAAAAGCAGGCATAAAAGTAATTAATGTTGTCATAATATGTAAAATTGACTGTTTATCTGTATTGCACTTCATTCTATACTTTAAGAGGATCTCTATTTCATATTCTTATGAGGACGTGACATATCGTCATTAAGGGTACAAGCTGATTCTGATGGTAAGGTGCATGTGTTCCTCGATGGCATTTTTACCTCACCCTATGAAGCTACTGTTTATGCAGAGCAAAATGTGCAGGATCAAAATGCGCCGCTTTATTTTGTTGTGTTCCCTCAAGCGGATTCTGCTATTTCAGAACTTCTGGTCGCAGGCTATCAGAAGTTTATGGAAAATAACTTTTGGGGTTTGACCAATTTAACACAAGAAGCAAAAGATCTCATATCTCGTTATGGTAACACAGGATTGCATTTTGATGCCCATAGTCGTGGCA
>NZ_JBHIRW010000271.1:0-723 GCF_042197445.1 Bartonella sp. AA1HLJMS
TCAGATGTTATAAGTATTATTCTCATCAAAAAATTAAAAAATTGTTACGCGGTTGGCGATTTTTTCTGTGACGCTGATGATGGGGATCATTTTGTTGCTCATTTTGAGGGCACAATGAATGCATAGATTTTTTTTCACTTTTGTTTTTGCGGCTATTTTGTGCCTTTTCTCGTTGCCGAGTTTTGCCCAAAATATTCGTGAGAAAGCGATTAATCAATCAGAGAGCATCCAACGACAACAAACACAACAACAGCGTTTTCAACGATTGCACCGTAGAAACGAAACACATGGGATATTTTTGCCAGACGATGATACCACATCTGCCTATGGTGCTTCGCCTAGTACAACCTGTTTGCTGATCAAAAGCATTGAATTTGTTGATGTTCAGTTGATTTCTCATACCGACCTTCATGAAGCCATTTCTCTTTGGGAAGGACGGTGTTTGGGGATTGCCGAAATCAATAAAGTGCTCAAAGCGGTGACCAAGCTTTATATGAAGCGCGGCTATATTGCAGTGCGGGCTTATTTGCCTGAGCAAGATTTAAGCGGCGGTCATCTCAAGATCGTTGTTGTTGAAGGTGTGATGGAAGATATTACCCTTGATGGGCATAAAGTTGAGAGGAGACTTCAAGGAGAAATCACCACAGCTTTTCCAAACCTTATTGGAAAGCCGACCAATCTGCGCCAGATAGAGCAAGGGCTTGATCAAATCAATCGGCTTTT
>NZ_JBHIRW010000272.1:0-717 GCF_042197445.1 Bartonella sp. AA1HLJMS
GACTGGACAAATGAAGTGATCATTGCGCAAGAGTTGACAACGGCTTGCGAAAAAATCAATCCTTATCAAAATTTTGCGACCTTGCCTGGTACAGTAACCCTTGAACCCGCGACAGACTTCTGGCATGAACAGCGCACCGATTGGCTCTCAAGCGTGACCAATCAAATCATTATGGGAAAACATCGCGGCAGAACTATCCGTAACACAGAAGTGCGTGATGACTTGGTCAATGCACATCAAGAACAAACCGACTTTTTAAGACAAATTACCCTTCACTTTAAAATTGAAGGCTTTGGCAAGTTAGAACAATTAGAAAGCCTCATCTTTGATGGTGTGAATGTTTTGCCAGCGAGCCGCCTTGTTGCCGATAGCAAGGGCACCCTTGAAGGAACTTTTAAAATTCCACAAAACATCACCGCTGGCACAAAAAATGTTGTGGCACGGGGGAAAGGTGGAACCATTGCAACGGGGCTTTTTACCGGTCAAGGTCTGATTGATGTGAAAGTGATGCGGCGCACCACCACTGTGAAAATATGGATGCAATTTGACCCACAAGCGCAAGTCTTTACCCCCGATGAAACACGGCAAATCACCGGTATTGACTTTCATCTTTGCAAAATCGGTAATGAGAAGCATGATTTGGTGATTGATTTGGTCACTACAGAAAACGGTTATCCGACCGCCGATATTCAAGCACAAAGCTTTTATTCTATGAAG
>NZ_JBHIRW010000273.1:0-717 GCF_042197445.1 Bartonella sp. AA1HLJMS
CCAGGCTCAGCACTCGTAACTGTGCTCAAATAACGATTTTTATCAGCCCACTGGGAAACAGTATAAGGCGGGTCAGGACGGCGTCCTTCATTCGCATAGCAAAAAAAGAGCCCAGCATCAGAGGACGAGGGCGAAGCATTACTTATCATGTTCTGGATTCTCTTCTAAAATGTTGAGATCGTGAAAAGAAACAGGGACGACATTTTCTACTAAAGCTTTGCGCATATGATGATCGATAGCTCCAATAAGGCTCGCAGCATCACATCCCACTTGCGCCGCAATTTCAGTACCAAAGCGATAGGCAAAATTGAGCATTGTATCTCGATGCGCTCTTCCAAAGTTCCATGCTTCTTTTCTCACTTCTTCACGATCAACAGTTGTTTCACGCAATCGTTCAAGTGCAATCTTTTCTTTTGCTAGCGCAACTTGCATTCGCTCCAGTTTTATCTTGTATTCATTAGCGCCCTCTGTAGAGGTTTGTTTGATCTTTGTCTGCGCTTGACCATCAGGTGCTAAAAATGGAGCAGGGCGCTTTGTTGGATTCTCATTCCAGATAGCTGTTGCAAGCGCTTCATTGACAGAACCATCTTCAAAAAGAGCTGCATCAAATTTACCTATCTTTATCCGAGAAACCACCGCATTATGTGAAACACCCATCTTCTTCGCAAACGCACGAACCAATAAACCCTCACGATGCTTCTTGGTCATAGTTGCTCC
>NZ_JBHIRW010000274.1:0-713 GCF_042197445.1 Bartonella sp. AA1HLJMS
CCAAACAGTACCGAGAGCCGTATTTCAGCCAGAAACTCGAAATGACTCTTCAGCAGCAGAGCAATATCGCCAACCGGCACAACATGTGCACGGCAATTTTTTAAAATTTCACACGCCAAGTAGTGTAAAGATGAAAACAGATTAATCGTAAACAGGTTGCCAACAACATCCCCTGGGGAAAAAACCTGCCGCGCGCGCAGGTTACGAATTAAATTGCGCTCTGATGAGCTGATCCCTTCCTTACAGAATTTTAAACGAACGTTGGCCATTTTCATCGCCCCAGTGATGCCACTTGTAGCACTAATCAGCATCGGTAAGTGTTCACCCGCAGAGTCCACTTGAGTCAAAGAACCACTATCACCAGTGGTCGAATAAACGCGTGTACTTATCCTAACCAAATCGCGGAAAGCAATGTAATCGAGTGCATGGCAGCCAGTTATTGCCGTTATACGTGGTTGCATTTTTGCATACATTTCAGCACAGAAATAATCCATGATAACTCAGACCTTTTTAATGAAAATTGCACAACCCAGAGCTGCTAGACCTTCTCCACGTGTCACTGTCCAGCTCATCTCACTAAGATCGCAGCCGTATAAAAGATCGGTGATACCGGTTAATGTAAATTTTTCTTCTGTGGACATAGCTGCCACACCGCATTCACGACGTGATTGGTTAAAAATACCCAGTGCTGTTTCTTCTGAATCAGCTAGGGG
>NZ_JBHIRW010000275.1:0-710 GCF_042197445.1 Bartonella sp. AA1HLJMS
TCAGCGTCACAGAAAAAATCGCCAACCGCGTAACAATTTTTTAATTTTTTGATGAGAATAATACTTATAACATCTGAGAAAAAAGCATAGACTGTACTGTATACACCTGCTTTATGAGTTGTGCAAACCATATCATTTCCCCCGCTTTTGAAGATTTTACAATGACACTGTTAAATGACAATCATACACTCTAATATGCTTCTTAATTTTAAGGTGTCGCATGTAATATAATCTTGAGCTTTAAGTAAAGACTGTTATTCATAGAATATACCAAATTTATTGGAACTGTTACATATTAGAGACAACAAAAAACACTCCATTGATTGTCGCTTGATAAGAAAAATAGCATGACAATCGCTTATTTACTAAAATAAGAAAAAAAACGCGATAATAGTACAGATATAGGTTTAAAAATTGCCTCTCTGCTTACTTACTAAAACCATAACAAAAGATGATCTATTTTATTATGTTTACGGTCTTTTGCATTCAGAAGATTATCGCACCCGTTATGCTGATAATTTATGCAAAGAATTGCCTCGTATCCCTTGCGTAAAAACGGCTGATGATTTTTGGAAATTTGTGACAGCAGGGCGTGAACTGGGTCATTTGCACGTGAATTATGAAGATGTAGAGCCTTATCCCGTGACCTTTAAAAAGGGTAATCCAAAACAGACAGAAATCTCTAATCTCGAAAAATTCTATTATGTGAC
>NZ_JBHIRW010000276.1:0-710 GCF_042197445.1 Bartonella sp. AA1HLJMS
CATCGTGAACAAGTTCCTTCAAGTAAATCATGGAGTAAAAAATGAAACAAACCTTAAAATTATTAAGTGCTGTAACTCTATTCAGTATCGCTGGATGTCAGTTTAATAAGCCTCCTTCAGGATACTTGACTGCTTGGGAGAAGCCAGGAGCAGATTTTACTGAAATAGGAAAAGCATTATTAGAATGTGGTATGCCAACGCCTTATGATGTATTTCCAGAAAATAGAAAGCAGAGCATCAATGCAAAAGCAACAACTTATGCTTGCATGATTCAATCAGGATTCCGCTATAAAGATGAAGAAGTAGCAAGAGCGGGAGGGTGGTGTTATACTTTTAGAGCCGAAAACTTGCCCATTTGTCGTCCAGGTGCTGTGATCCCGAGGCCCAGTGTCAAGAAGCGCTTAAACAGCCCTTTTTGTAAAAAATATAAAAATGCACCTGAATGCAAACCTTAAGTCTTGCTAGTGATGATCAACAATCCGCCATCCTTGCCTTCGCTTGGAATGGTGGGATTGTTTTCTCAACCAATCATCTCAATATTGTTCACCGTTGTTTTAAGCAGCGGTGACAGGAAATATCAACAGGTTTATGAGCTCTGTTTTATCGTAAATAAATCCATTGAAAGAGGGGAAAAATGAAGAAAATCTTAAAACTATTGAGTTGCATAGCTCTCTTAAATACAGCTGGATGTGTTAACCAACCTCCTCCAT
>NZ_JBHIRW010000277.1:0-707 GCF_042197445.1 Bartonella sp. AA1HLJMS
AAATTTTGATAAGGATTGATTTTTTCGCAAGCCGTTGTCAACTCTTGCGCAATGATCACTTCATTTGTCCAGTCAAGGGTGACAGGCGCTTTTAAAGGAGCAGTATAGAATGTTGGGTCAATGGCAAGCTGCAAAATGCCGTTGCCTACAGCCCCCGTTTGTTGAAAGCCTTCATCTCTATAAGAGTCATCAAGAAAGGGATCAGCGAACATGCCTTTTTTGGCAACAGGCTCTTTAGAGTCAACATTGCTTTTAATCCGTTCTAATTGCATCAGACGGTCAAGCGAAAGCACTCGTTGAAAATAGCGCCACATCTCATCATAGGGGGCAACACGGGTGCCATCATTAACCACAACCGGCGTTTCAAGCCAATTGTTGGTAATGGTTGCAAGGGACAACACATCATCAGGGACATTTGGTGCCATGGGATGATCTGATGAAACTCCTTTGATATAGACGACATTGCCCCCCGTGTTGAGACCTATACGGTCAATGCGGGGTAATTTGTAAGTGTAACTGACGATAATATCACCACCTTGCGCCCCACCTGAGACAGTGATTTCCTGCGCTGTTACTTTATCAGCCGTGATTTTTGCGCGATAGCGGTAAGTCACCTTATAGCTGCTCCCTGCTAAAGGTTCGTCTCCCACGGGTGCCCAATCAATGGTGTCTCCGGTTTTTTTAAAATCTGTGCCTTCTTTAAATTC
>NZ_JBHIRW010000278.1:0-700 GCF_042197445.1 Bartonella sp. AA1HLJMS
CATATTTCCTCTATCAATTTCACCTCTTCCATAGTTTTTTCCAAAAGCTCTTGTAAAAAGGGATAGGTTGCGGAGTGGGAGTGTTCTCAGTCTTTTCAATTGGTTGATCACCATCAGGTATCTCAACTCCCACGCTTTCTTTAATTCTTTTGCAAAGGAATTCATAAAAATTACTGGCGTAATATTCGCAATCTTCAGATGGAAGCATGACATAAAGTGGGCATTCACCATCCCGAAACTGCGTATAATCAAAGTAAAAAGTCTCACCAAAATCTGTTCTACTTACGATAAGCTGTTCTGGTGTCGCAAAACCCCTTTTTCTATTATTTAAGTTGCGGAAAACAATATCACCAGCAGCAATACCTATTCCACAATCCCTATAAACGCTACAGATTTCATAACCTCCAATTTCTCCTCCTTTATAATTTTTTAAAAAACTCTTATAAGAAGATGTAAATTGTAAACCGAGAGCTTTCTCCGCCTTTTCAATCAGTAGATCATCAACTGCATTTTCTGCAGTACCCAAATTGATAATCTCATCATCATATTTATTCACTTTATCAACTAATACTGTAACATCATCTAAGGTATAGGTTTTCATGAATCTTCCCCTGCATGTTCCATAATTCTTTTACAGAGAAATTCATAAAAATTACTTGCATAATAATGTGACGCTCCAGATGGAATCTTGACGTAGAGT
>NZ_JBHIRW010000279.1:0-699 GCF_042197445.1 Bartonella sp. AA1HLJMS
TTCATTTATACATTACCTAAGTATTTTCATCACGATATCTTGGCTTTGATAAAATCTTTGTGCCCCTCTGAATTGTTTCAGATAGTACTGAACCTTCTACAGTGGCTTTTGTTTTCATCGTATGGTAGGCATCCCTTTTGTTTCATGGTTAAAAAATTTCATATCAAGTTCGCGTTTTTTCCTTTTGATAAGTGATTGCTCAGCCTTACGTAAATACGCCACCATTTCCATCTTTATAAATTCATTTTGGATCATGGCTAATGAACCATCGATATGTGCTTGAAGATCTGCAGTATCTTTCAGGTTTTCCTTTTTTTGAACTTCATCTAATAGATCTCTAAGGTATTGAAAACGATTTTCTACGTTTTCAAAAGTTTCTAAACTTACAGCTTTATCTAGTATCGATGCAAATTGTAAACGCCCCGAAATAGCTTTGCCCATTTGATCAAAAGTCCCAGAAATTTTGTTTTCTTCCTCTAATACCTTTTGATATGATTCCCTTGAAAGCTTATCACTCTTATAGAGCGCTTCTGGCTCTTTGAGAAAAAAACTAGAAAAGTCTATTTTCTGAGGTCCAGTTTTCTGACTATTTGTTATAGCTTGATAGGTTTTTTCTGTTTGCGAAATTTGTTCTTTTTTTAACTCAAGCTGTTTTTTTAAGAGCTCAATAATTTCTCCTTTTTTTAATAGATTAATAAG
>NZ_JBHIRW010000280.1:0-693 GCF_042197445.1 Bartonella sp. AA1HLJMS
TTCCAGCAAAAAAAACTCTGTTTCTGTTGGGGTTAAAGGCAATGGAAAGCCTGATGGTGCATCAATAAACGTCTCTTTCCAAAATGATCAATCCTCCAGCGATTATCACAGTGTTGTGGAACAATCAGGCATTAAAGCCCGTGATGACGGCTTTGAGATCACCGTTAAAGATAAAACAACGCTGACTGGAGGTATTATTGAAAGCACAGCCTTGGCAGAAAAAAACAGCCTGACCACAGGAAGCATCAGCACCAGTGATATTACCAACAGTGCGAGTGCCAAAGCCAGCAGTGATGGGATTAGCATTGCAGCGGGTGGTGCAATGGGCGAATACGACATCGCTAAAAACATTGCCAAAAATGTTTTAGATCATGCAGAACAACAGGATTCAAGGGAAGGATATACCAAATCTGCCATTAGCGATGGCACCATCGTCATTACTGATGAAGCAGGGCAGAAGGCATTGACAGGGCAAGGCGTTGATCAAACCATAGCTTCCCTTAACCGTAATACCGCTGAAGCTCATAAGGGTGTATCACAAATAGATGTCACTAAGCTGGAACAAACAGCTGGTGAAGACCGTAAAATGGCAACAGAATTGCTGGAAGAAGGATTTAAATACAGCGATAAAGCCTATAAAAAATATAGTGAAGAAGCCTCTAAAAAGCGCAATGATGTAGCCCCTAAAAAGCG
>NZ_JBHIRW010000281.1:0-684 GCF_042197445.1 Bartonella sp. AA1HLJMS
GCAATGGGGAATTGATCTCCATCCGCTCTTTGAAACACATTCCCTCCCATTTTCAATTCAACACGCTTTGGAAAACTGCCTCCCTTGATAAAACCATTGGGGTAAGATTTCTTTCTTTCCAAACAGTGTGTAAGTTACGCCGCGTTTTGTTTCGTTTGCTTTAAAAAATTTAAGAGGTATCGGTGTTCCAGAACCAATGATATCTGTCTCAAGAAACCTTGTTGTCGCCTTTTCTTTAATATAAACGCCTCTTCTTATACGCTTTATTTGGGTTGATGAGATGTCAGCAACTTGCTTTTCAGTAAAGCGTTCAACTTGTTTTGCTGCAGTGTTTAGAGCATTACGCAGAGCCCAATTAAGGCGAGGGGCTTGAGGGCTTGTGAAGGTATCTTTTGCCTGTTGAAGATACCATTTTTGGTGGATAATTAATTTCAACTTCTAAGCCTTTTTTGGGGTAGATGTTGATGGCTTGGAAGCTTTAGGTGTTTTGGGTTGTTCGAGTGGAATTTCCTCGGCTGCTGATTCAGTTGATGTTTGTACGGCTTCTTGTTCTATCTGCTTAATGTGTTCAATTGTCTTGTCGGGTTTTATTTTTGTTTGAACATCAACAAAAGGTTTAGCAGCATTTGCACGCTTGAGACGTGCGTAGACTTGATTGGAAACTTCAACAAATGGATTATTGGG
>NZ_JBHIRW010000282.1:0-682 GCF_042197445.1 Bartonella sp. AA1HLJMS
TTCGTTACACGGCTTTGCGTTTTTGCGCATTTGCCATGAATTTAAATACCATAAGATAAAAAGGTTTATCAATGTCTAAAGATCAGTACGAAATAGGCAAGATAAATTGCATAGAGTTGCATCATAGAACAGCCATTTGGATGGATTGGTTCTGGCGATTAGGGGATAATCATATTGTTTTTATAGGGGGTGGTTATGGTTGCTGCTTATAATTTATGGACGCCCGAGGCAAAAAGAGAAATCTTTAATCCTTATTCAGAAGCTGAACGTTTGGAAGCTATGCTTGCCTGTTCTTTAAAAGCCGTGAGTGGTGGCTTTCGGCATGTACCGATCCGGTATATTATTGACCCTCCGCATGGATTGTTTGATGCGATATTAGCGCGGCAAATTGCCATTCATATTTTGCATTATCAATTTGAGGTGCCGCGGCGGCGTATTGTTGCGATGCAAGTACGGAAGCAGACTGCTATCTTTCTTGCTTTGCAAGTGATTAACCGGCGTTTGGAAGAACCCGTTTTTGCGAAAGCTTATCGAAGATGGGCGGGGCGTGCGATGGATTTATTCTTACGAGAAATGGAAAAGGCGGGGGCGTGATGGCACAGTTTCAAAAGCTTGCTCTTGATGTGATTGTGGTGCCGGAGCGTATACGCCCTGTGGATGATGAGCATGCCAAGGCACTTGC
>NZ_JBHIRW010000283.1:0-680 GCF_042197445.1 Bartonella sp. AA1HLJMS
TGTATTCTCTTTGTTTCTTTGTGGCTTTAGCGAGGTTATGCCAATTGGAGCTATTAAAATACTGTTTAAGGAGCCATGCGAATGAACCTTCGACTAGCTTACCAGTTTTTGATTTAGGAAGTATAAGCCCTTGTAACTCGGCAAGTGCGCTTTTGTAGTTGTCAACAAACTCTTGCGTTCCATAGGTACCGCGTATTCTAATACGTGGTCCATGACCAATACGTACATACCATATAATTTTACCATGACGTGTGACTTCTTTGACAAGATGAGGAGGACGTGGTTTTGGCATGGTATTTTACATCTTAAAGAGTGCGGTTTCGTAATATTCATTCTTTGACAAATCTAAAAGTTTGTCTGGGTGGCTAACTGAATTTGGTATTGGAATATCTGCTTTAAGATAGATAAGCAGTTCACCAGTAGGTTTGATTTCTATGAGTTCGCATTTTTGCTTTTTTGCTTCTCTTAAAGCTCGTGCAATGTCTGCTTGCGTTATGATAGCTTTACGAGGCGCCATATCTTTTCTCCTACATTGAGACGCAATTTACCCATTTCGTGAATCACGCATGACTTAAAAGTTGTTATGAAAGGGCGGGGGTGCTTGTAGATATGCGGGGAACAAAACACCCCCATAAGGTTAAGCAGCTTTTGTTGAGAGTTGTTTTATCTCTCGTTCTATC
>NZ_JBHIRW010000284.1:0-672 GCF_042197445.1 Bartonella sp. AA1HLJMS
GCGTAAATGGACATGTTTATTAAACTGCGTGTATGCAACATGAGAAAGAATGAATAAACTAAAAAAAAGTACCAAAAAACGATATCTAAATACCAAAATACAGTATAACTATTTGGAAAAATTAAAACGACAAGTGCTAAACTTATTAGCTTTAAAAGTCTGTGCAAATACTGTTGTAAATCACGTGTTAATGTCTTCCAACCTGTTGTATCATCATCTTTATATTTTGGATTGTTCTGCAACTCAAAAGGAATATGAGAATTGCATAAAATTACAAAAATATTTGTTATTATTATCAAACCAAAAGATGCAAATATCAAAATACCTTGGATAAAATAGGGATTTTTTTTAATTTCTAAAAAGCATAAAAATATAAAAATTATAATACCAAACAAGGCTCTTAGCTGCTTATCTGTAAACATATTTATTTCCTGCGGTTTTTGATAATTTTTTGATCTCTTTATTGATCTCATCTATGAGAGGTTCGTAATTGAGAACGCTTTTCGGAATACCACCCCCATAAATCCACGCTTTCACTTGAGCCTTGGTACTGTAATCAACTTTCTCAGGTATCTCATGATACTGACCACCGTCAAATTCTTCATATTCTCTTGTACCATCATCATATTCGTAAAGATTGTAAAAATACTCTGCTACCCCTAATCCCCATGG
>NZ_JBHIRW010000285.1:0-658 GCF_042197445.1 Bartonella sp. AA1HLJMS
CGCTTACCAACATGCGTGAAGGTGGAGTTGAAGTTAGCGATAAAGTGGTTTCTCACAGTTACGTGCGAGGAGAATGGAAAAAAACCGAGGTTAGACACCACCAGATAAAGGAAGATGTTGACACTACGATCATTCGTCAGCAGCCTCATTTTACCAATGGAGCTGCACAGATTTTAGTAGGACGTCATCTCACGGTTCATGCCGGCGATATCCGTAATAGCTACAGTTTGATTGCTGCTAATGGCAACATTGAGATGCAGGGTGATACGCTGCTCAATGAGGGGCGCGATTTAACCGAAACAACAAAGATTGTAACTGAAACACATCGCAGGAAGAAACATTGCCACACATTATTAGGAGGGTGTAGTATTACAGGCATAACATATTATGGCAGTACTACTGATACCAAAACAACCGTCCGCACTTATGATGCTGTTTACGGCACGATTGAAGCTGGTGGCACGCTTGATGCCAAGTTGACAGGCTATATTGACAATCATGCGGTGCGTGAGGGGGGTGAGCAAGTTGGCTTAAGCTCTGGCGATAAGGGGTTGGCTGGTGTTAAAAACACCGATTTTGACGGTTCCAAACCACTGATTAGTGATGATCGATTGGACGGTATTATCAATGGTTTGAAAGGGCACAAAGGGCTTTTTGC
>NZ_JBHIRW010000286.1:0-657 GCF_042197445.1 Bartonella sp. AA1HLJMS
GAAGCCAATGCCTTTGTAGCGCGTCATGAGAAGAAGCAAGAAGAACAAGGCAGAGCTGTCAGGACACAAGAAAACAGTAGAATTACGTTCCTTGCAAATGGTGAGATTAGCGCTAAATCAACGGATGCTGTAACGGGTGGTCAGCTTTTTGAAACGAATGATAAGGTTGTTACTTATTTAGGAGGTAATGCAGCTTTTAATAATGGTGCGTTTACAGGGCCGACCTATAGTTTATCGGAGATTGATAAAGATGGTAAGATAACAGCCAAACCTTTTACCAATGTTGGTTCAGCTTTTGAAGGACTTGATACAAATATCAAGAATGTCAATCAGAGGATTAAGGAAGTTTCTGAAGGAGTTGCACAGGATTCTTTGAATTGGAATAATGAAGCCAATGCATTTGTAGCTAAGCATGGAACGGAAGGAAACAATAGCAAATTGAAGTTTCTATTAGATGGAGAAATTTCTAAAGGTTCAACAGAAGCGATCACGGGCAATCAGCTTTATTCAATGAATCAAACAGTTGCGACGTATTTTGGTGGAGGTGCTGGCTATGAAAATGGAGAATGGGTTGCACCCACATTCAAACTTAAAACTGTCAATGATGATGGTAGCACTGGTGATGAAAAGGTTTACAATAGTGTAGCGGAAGCACTT
>NZ_JBHIRW010000287.1:0-656 GCF_042197445.1 Bartonella sp. AA1HLJMS
GAAATTTGTTCTTTTTTTAACTCAAGCTGTTTTTTTAAGAGCTCAATAATTTCTCCTTTTTTTAATAGATTAATAAGCTCCAGATATTTTGCTGATGGAGCAGATACGAAAGTTGATTTAGGTACCTGAGCTGTGGGAGATACTGGAGGTGTGTTAGATGGCTTAGAGCCACTAGGTTTGGACGGTACGGGATTTCTCATCGTTCCCAAATTAGAAAGGTCAATTTTAATATCGGGTGGAAGTTTACGTGGTGGCTCATAGCCTTTTGGTGGTTTTGGTTTATAATTGTTGCTTGAATCGAGATTTCCTGACCCTATACTAGGAACTGCAAAACGGCTATGACCTCCTCCTTGCTTAGTAAGAGTGTTACTTCTTGCTAAGTTTGTTGTTCCAAGAAAAGCACTAATCGCTATGATAATAATCAGCTTTTGCATATTTCATACCTTTTAATTTTCACATATTTAGAAAGACTGACCATTACATTATTAACTTCATAAATCAGTTTATGAGATTCCGTTGTCTCTTCGCTTGATTTCGGCAGGGATTGTTTTATTAATAGGCACTCGGTTCCTATCATTTGGCTGTTTTAGCTTTGGTGCTAATGCACAAGCCGATAAAAGGTTTGCAATCAAAATTATAAGAATGATCGACTTCAT
>NZ_JBHIRW010000288.1:0-648 GCF_042197445.1 Bartonella sp. AA1HLJMS
TTATTAGTTGTCTATGATGATGATCAAAACATTGGTCGGTCGGGACCACTGGATGAAAGCCAAGTTCTAAAAATTATTGACGAGGCAGATGATGCAATCCAAATCTTTCGCATCAATCCTTCTGAGAATAATTGTGAAGATATCTCTGAAGAAATTGCAGAAGCATATGTAAAAGAAAATATCGAACATCTCCATGAGGAGAGTAAAGTTCATGACTTTGTACGCGAAAGTGATGCTTACCAAGAACTTTTAGACGAGATCGCAGACGAAAAATATAATGATGAGATTTACGGTACTTACGAAGAGCAAAATAAATTACGTCTTTGTGATGTGATTTAAAAATTCTAAAGGGCGCTTTTAAAAGCGCCTCCCTTTTTCCCATCAATAATTGATTAGAGTAAACTTATGACCACACATGATACTCATATTCATAGTGAAGGATATCTCACGCCTGAAAACGAGGTAGACAACAAAATCGGTTATGTCCAAATGGTCAATGCCCATGTAATGCATAGGTACTTACATTTGAAACAAGATTTTTCCACTTGGTTTAATGATTGTGTTGAAAAGCTTGATCTAAAAGAAGGCGTGGATTTTGTTTTTACAAAACAAGAATGGAACAGACAGAAGATTTGTCCAAAATCTGAA
>NZ_JBHIRW010000289.1:0-639 GCF_042197445.1 Bartonella sp. AA1HLJMS
CGGATCAAAAACAACACCTTTATACCCTGTTGCAAACGTTCTACCGCTCGTTAAAGAACCGCTAAACTGTTTACCCTTTAACGCCACAACCTTGCCCCGTGAAAGGGTCAAAACATCACCCTTAAAAAGACCATACGATACCACCCCATCTATATAAAAACCCCTATCATGCTGCAAATTTCCATAAGCAGCAACAGACCATTTATTAAATGCGCTTTTTTTGCTTTGTTCAACATCCTGAGGGTGTAGAGAAAGATTTCCATAGTTTCCCCAAACTCCAAAGAATGTACGACCATATAAACTCTCAATCTCGTTTAACAAAACACCTGCTTGAAATGCATTATAATCGAGCTCAGCACCATAACCATATTCAAAAGCAGATAAATTGGAAGCATAATGATGGCTCCCCCCATAAGCACGCAGAAAAAAGGCTGTCTTTTTATCATCTTTCCCAAAGGAATGAAAAGCATTCCGCATTGTCTCTAACGTCTTATTTTGCGTGGTCATATCCACTAAACCAGCATGCAATAAGGCATTTGGCAAAAGAAGATAAGTTGGAACCTGTGGAACAACAGCTCTAATTTGGAGATTAGACTGAACATCAAGCGGTATAGAGAGATTAGATGAAGGATCTAAAGG
>NZ_JBHIRW010000290.1:0-638 GCF_042197445.1 Bartonella sp. AA1HLJMS
TGTAAGCTTTCAGAAAGGTTATTCTCTTTGGCTTCTTTAAAAATCTTTTGCATCCATTCACGAAAGATCTCTTGAGCTTCAGCAGAAAAACGCATCACAAGCGGATATTCTGGTGAACCAAGGGGGTTATCATAAAGAGAACGAAATGCCCCTTCATAAGTTTCCCATGCCTCTTGATTGGGCGGTCTATCAACCCATTTCCAATCTTTTGTCTCATCGGGTCATACAAGCATTTGAAAGCGTTGTAAGAAACCATCATTGCCTTTGCCATATAAAACATTGCGTATAAAGGGCAGAATGCGAGAGGGTTGAATGCCCCCTATAATAGAGACGGTTGCATTGGGAATAAAAATGGTTCCACGCCCAATCCGGTCATAAGTAAATTGATCATCGCCATTAAAAGCTGTTAAATAAAAGGAACGGTCTGTTTGATATTCCTTCCGTTCCATATCTGTTAAGAAACCGGATAATTCATCACGCACCATCAAGAGACCACGGGGGTTTTCTTTTAAAAGTTCCCCAAGCTTTTCAACGGTCACATCATTGACAATAAAACGAGAGACATCCTCATCACGCGTATTGTCTTTAGAGAGGGTTTCAGACAAAAGAGCACGGGCTGTTTCAAGATCTCCTTTTTT
>NZ_JBHIRW010000291.1:0-637 GCF_042197445.1 Bartonella sp. AA1HLJMS
AAATCTGAAATAGAAACAGATAAAACCGATAATCATTACTTCAAAATTCACGCAGCAAGGAAAATTGCTCAAGCAGAACGTCATAGAAACTATGGCAGAATATTATATCAAACCTTGTGTTTTTCTTAATTAAGGGGGGTGATGATGCAAAACTTTATTACAATATCTGAAAACAATTTTCAAAACACAACAGTTCAAACGATGTCTAGTCGTGAAATTGCAGAGTTATGCGGTAAGCAACATGCGCATATTATGCGTGATATTCGACACATGTTAGGAGAATTATATCCTGAAGGGGGTCAATCCAAATTTGGATCCACCTATTTAGATAAACAGGGTAAGCCCCAAAACTGTTACAACCTCCCTAAGCGTGAATGCCTTATCTTAGTTTCCGGTTACAGCATGACATTACGTGCTAGGATTATAGACCGTTGGCAAGAATTGGAAAAGCAAGTAGTAACACCACAAATCGACTATTCAAGTCCAAAGGCTATGATTGGCTTTTTGAATTACCTACAAGGTCAAATAGATCAAAAAGACACCATCATTGAAGATTTAACACCAAAGGCAATGGCTCTTGAAAGCTTACAGCGTCATAATGGACTCTTCAGTCTTACAGAAGCCGCTAAAATACTCG
>NZ_JBHIRW010000292.1:0-636 GCF_042197445.1 Bartonella sp. AA1HLJMS
TTAAAAAAGTGGATTAACTCAATTCAGACGCACACTACACGCATCATTTATTAATTTGATTTCTTCTTCTCTTTTTTCGATGAGGTCATCCCTTAAGATATCAAGCTTATTTTTGACTAAGGCTGTAAACAAGATCAGCTCATTTAAGCGATAAAAAGATGACAACTCTTGAGAAAAATAATTATCAAACCAAGTTGTGAAAGCTTGCGTAAACACAGATAAAAACCATTGATTAAAATCATCGTACGGAAATAACGGAAAATATTTTTTATCATCACGCGCAAAGATACTATGCAGTATATAGACAAGACAACCATTTGATAAGGGATCTATGCGTGTTTCAAAACATGTATCTTGAGGCGAACGGACACCATAATATATGTCTTCCCGCCCAATCTTATTAACAAGATCGATCAACTGAACTTTGCTTATAGAGATCTGTGGTTCATTTATCATCTATGATCTTTCTTCTTTAAGAGTGTGAATATTGCCTGTCTTGCAAAAATGTTTTTGAAAAAGGAACCTCGCAATGATTCATTGTTAATTAACAATCCTCATTTTTGGCTCAAATGACGCAAGTTAAAAAACTTCTCCTGCAAAAATAAAATCGATCAATCTCGGTTCTTCTTTTTTGTT
>NZ_JBHIRW010000293.1:0-620 GCF_042197445.1 Bartonella sp. AA1HLJMS
CTTAAGGCTCTAATTCGAGTTAAGAAATGACCATCGATATATTCACAATCATCAATAAATTCGTATTTTTTTGCAGGATTTTGTTTATTAACAAGCACAGTTTCATTTGAAATAGAAGAGATAACGGGGGGGGTGTTTGAATTTGTCATTTTAAATTCTTTCTAATCATAAAAGGTTTCTATTGACCCCCTAATGGGCGTCGGGCGCTAGAAACACGGTGATTAGTCCGCTGTATGCTTTCCCCTTGAAAGGGTATTGTATGGCATAACCACACCCGACAAAATTCTCATATACTAACAAAAGCATAAAAGAAAGTCAGTATTTTAAAGGCATGGGAGAGGCTGTTTCGTAACCTATCCGCTAATCACTAAGTGTTTCTATCACTTGATTATTTATATAACAAAATACGTATTTATTGTCAAACAATATTTTATCTTTTTTGTATTTTTTTAAATACGTTGTGTATTGATAATATCTTATGCTTATTAATTGCTTCTTTTATATTTATGTGCTTTTAAAGCTATATTATAGGTTTTATGAAACGATTGCGTTATTTTCTGAATCTATACATTTATAATATTTAGAAACGCTCTCATAATGCGTATTTTAAACTTTATAAC
>NZ_JBHIRW010000294.1:0-609 GCF_042197445.1 Bartonella sp. AA1HLJMS
ACATTTCAATGAATGAATTTTAAATTCCAATAAAACATATAACTTATGTATTCATAAAATGAAACCTTCAAAACATTCCCCATCTATTGGTTTTGGAGGTTTTGGAGGGTATGGGGGGTATGGGGGTTCTTTTTACCCCCCCTTTATATATATTTTTTAGTCAAAAATAAAAGTTATTATATTTCAATAAGTTAATCTTTCAAATAAACAACCTATATTAAACATAACACATAAATACAATTTTTAATATATATCTAAGAGGGTTTTGTAGGTGTTTTGGGGGGGGTAAAAACAGACAAAACCTATCTATAAAATAATTCATAAAGCTTATCAAAATACTCATTCTGATGTTTTAAAGTCCATGGTGCATTTGTCTTGATTAACAGGTCAATTAACACATCAAATAAACAGCAAATTTCACTATTTTGCTGATCTGATCTCTCTCATAGGCTTTGGATAAACAGCATTTAAAAAACTTTTTGAAAAAATTTATCCGCTTTTTAGCATTTTCCGAATTTTTCACACTATTCATTCAAAATGGATTTAATAAGCTTCATTTTGATTCTTTTGAAGAGAATTAATCAATAGAATATATTGTCATGGAGTTTA
>NZ_JBHIRW010000295.1:0-600 GCF_042197445.1 Bartonella sp. AA1HLJMS
AATGTAAAAAGAACGTTTTTACAAGACATTCACTTAATATGCATTTGCTTTTGATTGGATTGATAAAGCTACCGAGCATTTTGATTTGTTTGATACGTTTAATAGCCATAACAAGCGTTTATAGGCTCTGTAATTCAAATGAGTTATTAAAGATCATACGCACATTTACGTTTCTTTTGATAAGTTTTCATATCTCTCATAGAGTGCTTGCAATATGATACGTTTTGTATATATGCATTCATTACTCCATTGTGGATGATTATTTTTCTATCATTATAATCGCTATTTGAAAGCCGCGTCATATCATTTGACACGGCTTTTTTTATGTTACTCTCTCTTTTATGATATGTTTATAGCAATGCATTTTATATGCGTTTATAACCATAAAGAAGGCACGCCCCCCATACCTGTTTTTATTCTGTTTTATCAGTTATATTGATAACATTATCTCTTTCATACACCTCACAATTTTTTGGAACCAACCTTACTTTGCTTTTTTTGTTGATTTTTGCATTGCCATAAGCACGCCCCCAGATCGTTGCACAATATGAGATTTTAGCATTGCCATAAACAGAGCCATAAATCTCACAAGAGCCACTC
>NZ_JBHIRW010000296.1:0-270 GCF_042197445.1 Bartonella sp. AA1HLJMS
TGGTTCTTTTTTCTGCTTCTGGTGGTGCACGCATGCAAGAAGGGACACTTTCATTGATGCAAATGCCACGTACAACGGTAGCGATTGAAATGCTAAAAGAAGCAAAACTTCCCTATATTGTTGTTTTGACCAATCCAACCACTGGTGGTGTTACTGCTTCTTACGCCATGCTCGGCGATATTCATATTGCCGAACCCGGTGCTATGATTGGTTTTGCTGGTCCTCGTGTGATTCAACAAACCATACGTGAAACTTTACCAGAGGGCTTTC
>NZ_JBHIRW010000296.1:334-593 GCF_042197445.1 Bartonella sp. AA1HLJMS
TTACGCTTAATGATGAAACGTTCTGCTGTTGTTAACCCTCCCATGCCATCCCCAACAGACTCTCAAACATCGCTTTCTACAACAAAAGCAGCTTAAATTTATGCAAAAAAGTCAAGTACAAAGGGCGGTGGATGATTTACTAAAGAATTATCCGAAAAAATTTGATCTTTCTTTAGAGCGTATTGTCCGCCTTTTAGAGAAGCTCGGTAATCCACATTTAAAACTTGGCGCTGTTATTCACATTGCTGGAACAAATGGC
>NZ_JBHIRW010000297.1:0-573 GCF_042197445.1 Bartonella sp. AA1HLJMS
AAAATGAAGTCGATCATTCTTATAATTTTGATTGCAAACCTTTTATCGGCTTGTGCATTAGCACCAAAGCTAAAACAACCTAATGACAGGAACCGCGTGCCTAATTAATAAAACAATCCCTGCCGAAATCAAGCGAGGAGACAGATGAAAAAGCGATTTATTATAACAGGAATGGTTACCCTTTTGGCAATAATGAATTTGGCACATGCAAATAACGCACATTCGTATGATAGAAATAAAACAAAACTGCACATATCAGAAGGAACTGTATTATATCGGGAATATCCTGGCTTGTCAGGTTCAACACACAATAGAGATGTTATTATAACTAGACGTCCTAATAAACCTAGAGTTAAAAAAAAGCCAAAAGAACCTAAGAAGTCGCAACCTGCTTCACCGCCACAACCTGCTCTATCAGCAGAATATCTGGAGCTTATTAAGCTATTAAAAAAAGAGGAAATTATTGAGCTCTTAAAAAAACAGCTTGCGTTAAAAAAAGAACAACTTTCACAAACAGAAAAAGCTTATCAGGCTATAACAAAGAGTCAGAAAACAAACCCAAAGCAAATAGAC
>NZ_JBHIRW010000298.1:0-568 GCF_042197445.1 Bartonella sp. AA1HLJMS
AACTGTAAAAGCGGGTGTGGTTGGTCAAGAGCCGTGAGAGTTGTGGGGCGCTTGGGGAGAAAAGGTGCCAATGGAGGCGTAATGGTTGGATTGTGCAATGCGTCAAAATTGGAATGGGGTAATGGAGGGCGTTGGGGGAAAAGGGCTGATGTGGCAATGAATAGGCTTGTATAGGCTTGTAATAGGCTTTAATGGGGCGGTTTATCGGCAGTTTGTTGTTTTCTGTGAATTTGCAAAATCGTAAAAACGTGAAACTGTAAAAAGGCGTGTGATTGCTCAAGAGCCGTGATGGTTGTGGGGAGGATATGGGGAGAAAAGGTGCCAATGGAGGCGTAATGGTTGGATTGTGCAATGCGTCAAAATTGGAATGGGGTAATGGGGAATTGGGGTAATGGAGGGCGTTGGGGGAAAAGGGCTGATGGCAATGAATAGGCTTGTGATAGGCTTGTATAGGCTTTAATGGGGCAGTTGATCGGAAGTTTGTTGTTTTCTGTGAATTTGCAAAATCGTAAAAACGTGGAACTGTAAAAGCGGGTGTGGTTGGTCAAGAGCCGTGAGAGTTGTGGGG
>NZ_JBHIRW010000299.1:0-565 GCF_042197445.1 Bartonella sp. AA1HLJMS
CATAAACCCTAGCATTTTCATAAACGTGACCATTTTTAAACACAAGAGCCTCATCATAGTCCCAGCAATTGCCCTCATGAGAGAGGTTATCTTCCTTTTCAATAAAGCCGCCTAAGGTACCTGTTTTGATATCAGAAAAATCTTTTAATGCTTTAATAATGAATTCAATTAAATCCATTTAGAATAAATAGCGAGTATCAGAAGAGGTAAAGTCATTCAAAAGCGGATAAATTTTTTTCAAAAGGTTTTTTAAATGCTGTTTATCCACAGCCTATGAGAGAGATCAGATCAGCAAAATAGTGAAATCTGCTATTCGTTTTATGAAAAAAAGACAAATGCACTATGTGCTTTAAAATATCAGAATGAGTATTTTGAAGAATTTTATTGCGAATTTTGCTTATAGGTTTTGAAGGTTTCTCAAAATACTCAAAACCTTCAAAACTTACAGATAAGGCGTTCTTTGAAGGTTCACTCTATGAATGCAAGGGGATATGGTTGAGCAAATTTATCCTTTATATTTATGGGGATATTGATGTATTAACCATTGACGGGCTAAACAGTTTTG
>NZ_JBHIRW010000300.1:0-560 GCF_042197445.1 Bartonella sp. AA1HLJMS
AGCATTCAGAACAACTTGAATGCAAACCTTAAGTCTTGCTTCAGCAGAGAAAGCCTTGAATTTACACCAAATAAAGCTCCAGGTTGATGAGTTTGAGAAAGCCTTGTCCGTCCTTACGTGATAAGGTTTTTTTTATGCCGCGTCATTATAACGTTGCTGTTTTGCTTGCTCGATTACATTCAAAAGATCCGATTGTAACCAACGCGATAAAAAGCCAAATTTTAAAGGTTTTGGGAGAGAGCCATTGGTTACATGACGGCGGAATGTTGAAACACTCATATGAAGCAATTTTGCACTTTCACGGTCAGTTAAAAGAATATCATTTTCTGTCATACTAAAATCCTTTCACTCTCAAAAAATGGCAACAAATCATAACCATTTATTAACCACATTTTGGTTCATTTTTGAAGGTATTTTATTTATAGAAAACAATATTTTATCATATAATTTCTGATGTAATACGTGATGAATCTTATTGAGAAAGAATGAGAGACAAGAGAGCTAAAGTTATCCACAGATAATGGGGTTATTCACCCCATATTTTAGGTTTGACCCGTGAC
>NZ_JBHIRW010000301.1:0-559 GCF_042197445.1 Bartonella sp. AA1HLJMS
AGATGATAGAGACCTATCAAGGCTTAAAGATGATGTCACGCATCATGAAATTGATTGCCTTCATTCTCTTTATGTTTATTATCGATTTTTCCCGTTGCGTGGACGCCATAGAGAATAGCTTCTCACATCTTAAAAGATGGATAACAAAAAGTTAGAACTCACAAAATCTTTCCTTTAAAACATGACGAAACAAGAATTTACACAAACATTGTTTGCGTGGATGGGTGGTAAACACTATCTGCGTAAGAAAATTATACCGATTTTAAATAATATTGACCACGAAACCTATGTTGAACCGTTTTTAGGCTCTGGTGTTATTTTCCTAAATAAAAGACCAGCAAAATATTCTGTCATTAATGATTTGAATGGAGAGATCACGAATCTGTTTCAATGCGTTCAAAATGACTTTGATGATTTAGCTAAACGATTGGAGTGGTTTGTTTGTTCAAGACAGTTGTTTTTTGAACTTGCGGCGATTGAACCAGAAAGCCTTTCCAAAGTTGAAAGAGCCGCCCGTTTTTTGTTTCTCCAACGTTGTGTGATGTATGGGAAAAAAGAT
>NZ_JBHIRW010000302.1:0-554 GCF_042197445.1 Bartonella sp. AA1HLJMS
TGTCTGGCAATAAGTTAAAAGCTCTCCACAAGTTGGCATAAATGTTTTTGATATCCCAATTGCTTGACCAGTTACGATATCTTCGACGCCTTTTTTCAGAGCATATGCTGAAATCCGTTCCAGCATCATGCTATAGGATAGAACAACGGCTTTGGAATCTGTGTTCGCAGGGACTCTCATGCTTGAGAGTAGGAAAGAAGCTTGCTCAATTTGCTTAACTGAAGCTTTCACAGAGAGCAACGCTTGTAGAAGATTGCAAGCATCTAAGGTTTGCTCTTCCTCCTGTTTCGTCAATGTATTCGCAGCTTTCAGCGTCAATGGATACCCCGGACTGATCATTTCCATAATCTTCTCCAGATGAGAGATGATCTCTGAGTTCGTTGAAGCCTTCTGCAAGCTGTTCTGTGAAAGTTTTCTGAGTGAATTTTCCATGATAACCACCTAACCGTTTTTCCTGTTCTAATCTTGCTTTTTTCTTTGCTAGCGTTCCGATAGGGCTTGTAACCCAATTGTACCAAGTCCTTTGCCAATCTCGTTTGTTTGCATTTTTACCT
>NZ_JBHIRW010000303.1:0-552 GCF_042197445.1 Bartonella sp. AA1HLJMS
ATAAAAGCGTTTGTTTATTTATCTTATGAAAAGCTGCTTTTAAAAACCAATGCTTGCAAGCTAAAAAGAACGTTTTTTGCAGATATTTATTGAATATGCATTTGCTTTTGATTGAATTATTAAAGCTACCGAGCGTTTTGATACGTTTGAGAGCAACAAAAAGCGTTTATAGGTTTTCTCATTCAAATGAGTGAGTAAAAATCAAACGCATCATTTACATTCCTTTTGATAAGTTTTCATAAAGATAATAGAGCGCTTGCAATATGATACGTTTTGTATATATGCACTGATTACTCCATTGTGGATGATTCATTTTAATCAATAAAAAACGCTATTTGAAAGCCGCGTCATATCACTTTCGACACGGCTTTTTTTTATGAATGCTATCTTTTATGAGATGTTTATAGCAATGCATTTTATATGCGTTTATAACCATAAAGAATGCACGCCCCCATGTTTCTTTTTATTCTGTTTTATCAGTTATATTGACAACATTATCCCTTTCATACACCTCACATTTTTTTGGAACCAACCTTACTTTGCTTTTTTTAT
>NZ_JBHIRW010000304.1:0-549 GCF_042197445.1 Bartonella sp. AA1HLJMS
ACTCTGTATCACTTTTTAAAGCCAGAGGAAGAAAAGCATTTACAAAAAGGCCCTAATGGTGCTGTTTATATGTTCTACAATGGCATTTTTAATTCACCAGATGAAGCAGCCGGTAATGCTGTCCAATTGGCTGTTAATAAAAATGGTCCCCTTTATTTTACATACTTTCCCCAAGCTGATGATGTGCTGGTAGAATTAGGGGTAGCATATTATCAAAAGTTTTGGGAGGGTAGCACTTGGGGATTGAGTAATTCGACCAAGAAGTTCCAAGATTTTATCTATCGTTATGGCAATGACAATGCTATTGTTAGTGGGCATAGCCGGGGTACCTTAACAATACGCAATGGAGCAAATGACTTGCAAGAACATGGTATCCACAGTGTAGCCAAGAAAACAGACTTCTATCTTGTTGGAGCGGCTGCTCACATGCAATCGATGGCCAATACAGTAGATTATCTAAGCGATGGCGAAAAAAATTATATCTACATACAAGGTCATATGTTAGACCCCATTAGTACAGTGATTGGTTACAATTGGCCTACGGCTTAT
>NZ_JBHIRW010000305.1:0-546 GCF_042197445.1 Bartonella sp. AA1HLJMS
TTTCATGCTTTTATGGAAAAAGAACAATAAAACATTTACCATTTAGTTTTTCTGTCAAAATATTTATGAAGCGCGTTAAGAGCGACCCGCAATGAATTCACAAGATGTGGTAATGTTTTGTCTTCTATAACAATATATTATATTGCTGCATAAAGATTATACTGTCTATAGAGATGTTGTGTTTCTTTTATCACCTCTTGCATATTAGAAAACTGTCCTGTTGCAAATTCAACCCATTTTTCTCTTGCTTTGTCATCAGAAGATGATGGTATTTCGTCATAAACAGCGCTTGGTAAACCTTTTGCACACAAATAGTCATTTTTCACTTCAAGATATTTTTGCGCAGCATCATACTGGTCTTGAGTAAGCACACCTTGCAAACAAAGCCGCCCAACATAAGTACCAGCAAGCGGATTTTTAGCCTCTTCAATCGTCAAACCAAAGCGTTTAGCACGCATTTCAATTGCCAATTGATTAACAGGATCTTGACGTACTTTCACTTGTGAAATGTAAGCATCTTTCTTCTTCATACATCCCCTAATCTGT
>NZ_JBHIRW010000306.1:0-545 GCF_042197445.1 Bartonella sp. AA1HLJMS
GCTTTTGCATAGTCTGCCCCGACATCCAGCAAGGTTTTGACTTGTTCAATGGCATCACTTCCAGGAATAAAGGAACCTTTGCCCAAACCTTGACCCACAAGATCACGCATTTGTTTCTCAATCAGCTGCTTTTCAAAATAAGCATCGCCTAAGAAAAAAATCTCTCTGTCAGGATTGTAGCCAATTCTGTTCAAATAATAGGCTGAGCCATAAAACTTGCCAACATCAAGAAATTCTGCTCTAGTTTCATAAATGAAATTTTGATTGGGCAGCGTGCCCCCAACCCCACCCGATTGGGGCTTTGGTAAAGGGAGCCCCTCAGAAAGTTCCCCTGTATTATTGAGATCCACTTTTGGTATAAAGAGAGCGCCAGCCCCGGTTAAACCGCTTAAGGACTCCAGCGGATTGCCTTCAACGGTTTTTGCTTCAAAATGCGCATCCCCTGTAATCGAACCTTCCGCTGCCGTGTTATTGAGTTGATCGACCACCAAATTCAACGTGCCACCCGCTTGGACAAGACCAGGAACACTCTCCAAAGCTTCTGA
>NZ_JBHIRW010000307.1:0-544 GCF_042197445.1 Bartonella sp. AA1HLJMS
TTTGGCATGGGCGTTATGGAACAGCCCGTTGCCCTGCTCATGATGATAGGCTGCCTAGCTTATCCCTTGCCAATGGATATGATGGGCGTCTTTTACTCACTTGTTATGCTGGCTGCTCTTTTAGAGAGATCATACAAGCGCTTATTAGAATTGGATTGCTTGGAAAACAAGCTTATGATCATACGCTTTCTTTCTCAAAACAGTTTTGTGCTGATCTCAAACGAGTAAAACAGAAAGCAGAGAGAGCAAAAGTAATTTGGCAACAAAGCCAACCAATTAAAAACACTTTAGCAGAAACCTATTTACGTATGCGTGGGATCACGTGTGATTTGCCTGCTGATTTACGCTTTTACGACAAGTGTCCACACCCTTTAGGTATTACACTGCCCGCGTTGGTGGCTCTTGTTAAGGGGCTGGATCCTTTGCTATTCATAGAACCTTTTTACAAGACAATAGCTGCAAAACAGACCAAAAACCAGAAAAAGCCATGTTGGGATCTGTAACGGGTGGCGCGGTGCATTTAAGCCAAGACAATCCAAAACAT
>NZ_JBHIRW010000308.1:0-544 GCF_042197445.1 Bartonella sp. AA1HLJMS
CCAGAGCTTAAGCCAACTTGCTCAACCCCCTCACGCACCGCATGATTATCAATATAGCCTGTCAACTTGGCATCAAGAGTGCCACCAGCTTCAATCGTCCCGTAAACAGCATCATAAGTGCGTTTGAGTGTTTGGGTAAAAGTAGGACCATCCCATTCATCTGCACCATGCGCTATACACCCTAGACTGGTCCAAAAATTACAGTCTTTGTGTCTGTAGCGCGTTTCTGTTACAACCTTAGTTGTTTCGATTAAATCGCGCCCCTCATTGAGCAGCGTATCGCCATGCATCTCAATGTTGCCATTGGCAGCAATCAAGCTATAGCTATTGCGGATATCACCGGCATTAATTGTCAGATGATGTCCTACTAAAATCTGTGCAGCATTATTGGTAAAATGAGGCTGCTGACGAATGATCGTGGTGTCGATATTTTCCTTGATACGTAAATGATCAATATTTTCGACATCTTTCCATTCTCCTCGCACGTAACTGTGAGAAACCACTTTATCGCTAACTTCAACTCCACCTTCACGCATGTTGGTAA
>NZ_JBHIRW010000309.1:0-539 GCF_042197445.1 Bartonella sp. AA1HLJMS
TCAGGGATAGCTACCCATATCAAAACCCTTGATGAAAAAATGGGGGGGCTACAGCCATCCGATTTGATTATCATAGCTGGACGCCCTGCTATGGGGAAAACCTCTCTGGCGACCAATATTGCTTTTAATATTGCTAATGCTTGCAAGCGTCATGATAACAGCCAAGCCAATGAAGGGGGTATTGTAGGTTTCTTCTCACTTGAAATGTCAACTGAACAGCTTGCAACTCGTATTATCTCAGAACAAATAAAGGTTTCTTCTTCTGATATGCGTCGTGGTAATATCTCAGAAGAGCAATTTACCAACATCATTTACGCAATGCGTTCCTTACAAACAATCCCTCTTTATATTGATCAAACGGGGGGTGTATCCCTTGCACAATTGGCCGCCCGTGCAAGGCGTCTTAAACGACAACATGGTTTAGATGTCTTGATTATCGATTATATCCAACTCATGACAAGCGGTTCAAAGCGTTCATTAGAAAACCGCGTTCAAGAAATTACAGCCATTACCACCGGATTAAAAGCACTTGCAAAAGA
>NZ_JBHIRW010000310.1:0-532 GCF_042197445.1 Bartonella sp. AA1HLJMS
AGGCTCTTAGCTGTTTATCTGTAAACATATTTATTTCCTGCGGTTTTCGATAATTTTTTGATCTCTTTATTGATCTCGTCTATAAGAGGTTCGTAATTGAGAACGCTTTTCGGAATAGCACCACCGTAAACCCATGCTTTCACCTGCGCTTTGGTACTAAAATCCGCATTTTCTGGTGTGGTATAATACTGTCCGCCATCAAACTTTTCACACTCTCTTGTACCGTCTTCATATTCGTAGAGGTTGTAAAAATACTCCTCTGCTCCGTTCCCCCAAGGAACATAACCAACAGCTGTTGCAACAAACTCTTTTTGCATTGGTTGTTTACGCTTTTTTAAGAACAGGTCTTTTAATATTCTCATGTTTTTAGTCCATAATTTTACCAATTGGTCTATTTACCTTAAATTTGACCGTACAGGGCGCTTTATATTACAATATGTTTTCATCGTAAAATCTTTAAATCGCTTTGTACGGTACCTTTTTGTCGATTTAAATGCATGCCTAATCGTAAAATGATCAGCACTTTTCACTA
>NZ_JBHIRW010000311.1:0-530 GCF_042197445.1 Bartonella sp. AA1HLJMS
TGGGCAACGATCTGCGTGACCGTATCTATTTTGCCTTCAGCCTTGGCGGTACCGATTTCTTCCGCCAACGATTTGCCAACCGTATCAGACAGGGCGATGCGCAGATTGTTAAAAAAGTTCTTGTCAAGAGAACCACCCTCAAGAGCCGTTTGCACGCCTGTGCCAATGGCGGCTTTGATCAAGTTCTTTTCCGCCTCACGGGTGATGCGATCAACCAGAGGAGCGGTTTTGGGCAAAGATTGTCCAACACCAGCCATTTCGGTTAGTTGGCTGGTTAAGCCTGCTGTCAACATCGATGAGACAATGCTGAGAACATTCTTTGAAGAGCCAAGCTCATGCAAGGCACCGGCAATATTGCCGCGATTGTTAACAAGAGCCACAGCGCTTTTGTTAATCAGCGCTTGGACACCTGCCTGTATCGCCGCATTCATGGCGGTGCTCGAGCCAAGCCCCAAAGCACCGGTAATGGCACTGGCAGCGCCCGAGGCTGCTCCACCCGTAACCGCCGTGACAGCCAATGCCACGAGAGC
>NZ_JBHIRW010000312.1:0-527 GCF_042197445.1 Bartonella sp. AA1HLJMS
GCAATTTTAGAGCAAAAGATCACGCGTTTGACTGAGCTTTTTGCGGCGCATCATATTCCTTATAATGTGGAAAAGACCGCTTATGATCCCGTGGTCATTCAATTGCAAGCGGCGGCTTATGAAGAGTTGCTGTTGCGCCAACGGATCAATGAAGTGGCGCGGGATAATTTACTCACATTTGCTCGTGGAACAAGTTTAGACCATTTGGGGGATTTTCATGGGGTCACGCGCCTTTTGGATGAAGATGATGAGCGGTTTCGCCGCCGCATTCGCTTGAATAGACAAGGACATTCCACAGGGGGCACAGCGCCACGTTATCAATATTTTGCGCTCTCCAGTGATATCCATGTCAAAGATGCTTTTGTTTATCGTGTGGGCAAAAGCCCGATTATTCATGTGGCTCTTTTTAGTGATAGCCCATCAGGGGTGGCAGATGAAGCTTTAATTGCCAAGGTGCAAGCCGCCCTTGATGCCCCCCATGTTAAAATGACCAATGACCACATCCTTGTGAAAAGCGCGGTACAGCG
>NZ_JBHIRW010000313.1:0-524 GCF_042197445.1 Bartonella sp. AA1HLJMS
CATCTTCGCACCAAAAACACGAAAGTGGACATGCAAGCCTCTCATGCCGTTGGCTCTTCGATAAAATCGGGAGGTGATACCACTGTCATTGCAGGGCAGGATGGCAAACCGCATGATCTTAGCATCACAGGTAGTTCCATTGCGGCTGATGGCAAGGTAGGGCTGAAAGCCAGCAACGATATTCTCATCAATAATGCAGAGGATAGCTTACATTATGAGATGTCGTATCACAAAGAGGGTGGGGTGTTTAGTAGCAGCAAATCTGAGCATAACAAGATGGATGTGCGCCAAGTTGTGGGGTCAAGCATAACAGGGGGTGAAGGCATTGCCATTGACTCAGGAAACAACACGGAAGTTGTCGCCTCGACGCTCGTAGCCGGTAAGGCAGAGGAAACGTCAGGAGAGAAAGCACTAGGAGATCAGAAAAAAGCGGATATTACTATTCACTCTGGGGGAAAGATTGTCATAAAAGGCGCCCAAGAACACTTGGATCAGCAAGCACAATCGTCATCAAGTGGCTTTTT
>NZ_JBHIRW010000314.1:0-523 GCF_042197445.1 Bartonella sp. AA1HLJMS
CGTTGATTAATTAACGTTTGATTGTCATCTTTATTCTCACGCAACCATGCTGCTGTAATATACGCAAGCGATGAGGAATCCATGTGTGAACCAAATTCATACCCTAAAGATAAGCCAACCTCACTGCGTAATGAAGTGAATGGACGCATGTCACCTGTCATATCATTCGATAACTTGATTTCTTTACCCTCAACTTGTAACCATGTAAATTGTCCATAAGGCTGTAACCAACTGTTCTTTGACGTCTTAAGTCGATAACCAGCTTCAAAGGAAGTTCCCAATGCCCTTTGAGTATATGTTCCTTCAATCTCTAAACCATTCGTTGAAACGGCTTTTAGAGTATTTTGATAATGATTGTATTTTAAAATACCATCGAGATACCATCCACTATGATCAAAATAAGTGACATAAGCACCAATACCATAAGTATTGATTCCACTGTTACCCCCCCGTGCATGCGCAACACGGGCACGATCATAACTGCCAAAACCACCTATATAAAACTCTCCATTTTCCCACTCGC
>NZ_JBHIRW010000315.1:0-522 GCF_042197445.1 Bartonella sp. AA1HLJMS
GCGACTAAAGCCACAAAAACAGCCTCCAATATGGGGTGGTGGGGCTTTTTAGGAAGTCTGGTAGGCGCCATTATTTCGAGTGTTTTTGGCTATTATGGTTATAGAAGCCGTAAGGACACTTTCATGCTTTAAAACATCTACCTGTCTACCTTTAAAGCAAATACATAAAAAGCTGCACGCATAGTGCAGCTTTTTTGCAAAATTTTCTGATTGTCTTTTTGTATCATTGTCTCTCATATCAGACAACTTCACCAGCCCATCATCCTTAATACTCCCCTTTAAAAAAACATAAGGAGTTGCTCATCGCTGCCAATAGGCATTGTGCTTGTTTTGGAAAAGAGCTCTGAAAACTTTCTTTTCAACTGATCATCAAGAAAAACTATACAAAGCATGGGATATACCATAAACACGTAGAAGAAAATTGTACCTTATAACCTCTTGGGGAGGAGCATTGTGACAAAGAAAAAATCCATGATTTTTACCCAAATGGGGCTTTTCCTTGTTTTGGGCTTTAGCAGCTTT
>NZ_JBHIRW010000316.1:0-518 GCF_042197445.1 Bartonella sp. AA1HLJMS
TTTAATATGGGATAGGGAGTGTTCTTTGCATTGTCGTTTTCGCTTTTTTGTCCTATCGAATAAGGAGGGTTACCAAAGATAACTTTGATATTTAGTTTCTTTTGATGCTCTAAATATTCACTGTTTTCTTTAAATAATTTTTGCAACAAACTCTTCTCTTCAATCATTTGAAACGTATCAGTCAGACCAATATGCTTAAAAGGAATATAATCACCTTTCATAAGACCATGATAAGTTGCTTCAATATTAATGGCTGCTATGTAATAGGCTAGCAAGACAATCTCATTTGCATGGATATCATAACGGTATTTATATTCCATATCCTCGGGTTTGATGAGATCTGATTGTAATAGCCTTGTGATAAAGGTACCCGTTCCAGTGAAAGGGTCAAGAATAGAAACACCACGTGCCCCCAAGCTTTTGCCAAACTCATTGCGTAAAACATCATCAACAGAATGAATGATAAAATCAACAACCTCAATGGGAGTATAAACAATGCCTAATTTTTCTACTGTACG
>NZ_JBHIRW010000317.1:0-517 GCF_042197445.1 Bartonella sp. AA1HLJMS
AACTTATTCTTGACGATAGGACCAAGATTAATGGCTGTTATAGAGCCCTTACCAAAATGGATCTGAAACTTGATCTTAAAGATGACCCCAAACCCATGCGTAGAGCTTTAGCTTTTTGCAAAGATATTGAGACTTCTAAACGCATATGCAAGAGATTCAAAAAAGAAAAAGTGCAAGAATCTTTGCGCGCTCTTCATAAGAACTGTAAAGATACTCCTCCTCTTAACTGTACCCTTGCCCATATTGATGGAACCTTTAGTGCTAAAGAGCGTACAAAACAACTTGAATGGTTAAAGGAAGATGCGGGGGAAAATACCTGCCGTGTACTTACCAATGTACGCTGTCTTTCTGAAGGTGTTGATGTTCCTGCTCTTGATGCCGTTCTATTTTTACACCCGCGTAAAAGTCAAATTGAGATTATTCAAGCGATAGGACGCATCATGCGTCGAGCAGAGGGTAAAAAAAGAGGCTATATCATTCTACCCGTTGGGATACCCGCTGATATTCCGCCGGAAAT
>NZ_JBHIRW010000318.1:0-511 GCF_042197445.1 Bartonella sp. AA1HLJMS
CTACTTCATTCGTGATTTTATCCAACGACCTTTTTAACGATGGGGAGGACGCTTTGGTGATCGCTTTTGTAAAGCTTTTTGCTTTTGCTGACGTTTTCTTTCATCCTCAAAATGCGTTAGTAAAGCCCGTTCCTGTTTCGTTTTGTTGGTCACACCAAAGGTGTCATTGTCCATAAATTGCTGATATCCTGCTATCATTAAATTGCTTAGGAATGAGCCACTTTTGGGAGGTTGTGTAAAATAGATCCCTTTTGAATCTTGCAATTTATATCGGAAACCTGCTTTTTTCATGCACTCATAAACTGAGGCAAATTCACTCGCATACGAATTCATATCACTAGAAGAAGCATAAACCGGTTTCCAACCACATTTTGATAAGGATTGTTGGATCATCGCTTTATCGACACCTGGTTTTTCCCATAATGCTAAAGTTGATGGAGGAGGTTGGTTAACACATCCAGCTGTATTTAAGAGAGCTATGCAACTCAATAGTTTTAAGATTTTCTTCATT
>NZ_JBHIRW010000319.1:0-503 GCF_042197445.1 Bartonella sp. AA1HLJMS
GATAGGACCAAGATTAATGGCTGTTATAGAGCCCTTACCAAAATGGATCTGAAACTTGATCTTGAAGATGACCCCAAGCCCATGCGTAGAGCTTTAGCTTTTTGCAAAGATATTGATACTTCTAAACGCATATGCAAAAGATTCAAAAAAGAAAAAGTGCAAGAATCTTTACGCGCTCTTCATAAAAACTATAAAGATACTCCTCCTCTTAACTGTACCCTTGCCCATATCGATGGAACCTTTAGTGCTAAAGAGCGTACAAAACAACTTGAATGGTTAAAGGAAGATGCGGGGGAAAATACTTGTCGTGTACTTACCAATGTACGCTGTCTTTCTGAAGGTGTTGATGTACCCGCTCTTGATGCTGTTCTATTTTTACACCCGCGCAAAAGTCAAATTGAGATTATTCAAGCAATAGGACGTGTAATGCGTCGAGCAGAGGGTAAAAAAAGAGGCTATATCATTCTACCCGTTGGGATACCCGCTGATATTCCGCCGGAAAT
>NZ_JBHIRW010000320.1:0-501 GCF_042197445.1 Bartonella sp. AA1HLJMS
ACACTGTGGGTTGCTTGTATTCCCATGATGATTTTAGAACTTTATTATGGTGTCTTTAAGCAGGTGAGAACGTATCGCTGTTTAAGAAAAGAACTGAAAAACGTCTTGCAAGAACAGGATACAGCGCTTGAGAAGTCATGAGAGGGAAAAAATAATGAAGAAATTATGAGAGATTCAGCCTTTATAGGGATTGCTCTCTATACCATTTTGCCTCTGATATGTTTTGGTGTTTTTTTATGGGTTGTCCGTAAACATTGCTTTAAAGGAGCAGTGTTGGGTGGCATTGAGTGGAAGAAAAGCCGATTATGGATCAGTGTTGATTAAAGGGAATAAGAGCCCGTGGGGTTTAGAGCCTAGAGTGAGTGCTTGGGACTTACTTTATCGTTTGAGGCGTGAGGAAGGAACGGTTTTGCTTGTAGGGGCGCGCGGTATATGGGTTGTTTTCGTATTTTTAGGAGCCTTGTTCATTCAAGCTTTGAAATGAATCCTATTGAAGTGGGG
>NZ_JBHIRW010000321.1:0-500 GCF_042197445.1 Bartonella sp. AA1HLJMS
GGTTCCTTTATTCCTGGAAGTGATGCCATTGAACAAGTCAAAACCTTGCTGGATGTCGGGGCAGACTATGCAAAAGCACACAATCTCCCTTTTGGTGAGGCTTTGAGTGAAGAACAATTGGCGTCCCTAGAAGCCCCGATGGTGATTTATGTGCGCCAACAGGTCAAGGGCATGGATGTTTATGCACCGGTGCTTTACATCCCCGAAAAAGACAGAGCCTCCTTTGTTTCTGCTGGAGCTTTGATCATGGGCGATGATGTGAATATCACCAGCCAGAATACGAGCAATTCCACGATAACCAATTCAGGGCGGATTGCGGCAAACCACCAGTTGCATGTGCATGGCGGGGATATCTTTAGTCAAGGAGGGCATTTTGCTGCGGGTAACGATGCTGTTCTCCTTGCGGAGAAGAATATTCGTTTAGATGCAGGGCGCACAACGGTTGACGGCGTGGAGACAGTATTAAACACCGAGGCGCTTTCTGCTGGGGGCAATGCGAG